>JAEVZU010000059.1 GCA_023392075.1 Bacillota bacterium
GGTCTGTGATTTTTGAGTGAGATAATTTGGCTTGCGGCAAGGCAAACGGCGTGCAGTAAGGCTTTGTGCCTTGCAAGCGGCTTTAACGCAGCCGCAGGGCAAATTGACCACTCAAAAACGTATTGTACATTGTCAATAGAGGGTAGTATTATTTGAGTAAATCAGCCAACTTTACAAACAAAAATCCCATAATTCCATAACTTCGACAAAAGGAAGGATACTATCAACCGTTGTATTCTTCCTTTTTATTATATAATATTGGGCTCAGACGTTTTCTAAGTTAAATCCAACAATGAGTTTGTTGACATATGCAGGTAATATTTATATACTTGCTGTAGGATTAAGAAAGATGTTACAGACTGCTGGTAAACGGAGTGATATTATTGGCCAGACCCACAAAGTGGAGAAAAATTGAGAATATTCCTACCATACCGTATTTCATACCATCTGAAAACGATGTGGCCGAAGTTCCGGAGAACATATTGAAGCTGGAAGAACTGGAAGCAATCCGGCTCAAAGATCTGGAGGGCTTGGAACAGGGAGAATGTGCCCAAAAGATGGAGGTATCCCGTCCTACATTTCAAAGGATTTTATTATCGGCACGGGAAAAAATAGCTGACAGTTTGATAAACGGTAAGACTATTCATATAGAAGGTGGAAAATTCACCCGCAACATATGCCCGGTAAAATGTATAGAGTGCGGTAAAGAATGGACTGAAAGTATAGAAAACCTGGAATCCATAAAAAGCGGAGCTTTTACATGCTCGGGTTGCGGGTCGGCAAAAATTATTTGTGAACCCAACTGTAAGCAAAAGTTTTGCCGGAAAAATTGCTGGCGCCATGGAAGAAACTTGGATTAGCTTGAAGGTCAAGAGGATTATCCTCTTGACCTTTATTTTTATCAATATGCATAGAATATTGACATATGCTCATAATGGTATTAAAATGAAAATTGTGAGCATAAGCCCATAATTAAATAACAAACCCGGGAGATGAAACAATGACAGATTTTATTGAAAAATCCCATGAACTCAATTCAATAAAAAAGGTAATTGGGGTTGTAAGCGGAAAAGGCGGTGTGGGTAAATCTTTAGTTACTTCCATGTTAGCAGTTTTAATGAGAAGGAAGGGTTATAATGTAGGAATACTGGATGCCGATATTACAGGGCCATCCATTCCAAAAATGTTCGGCATTACCCGAAAAGCTCAGGGAAGTGAATTGGGAATTTTTCCTCAAAAAACACATAACGGCATTAATATAATGTCTATGAACATTTTGCTGGATCAGGAGGATGCTCCCGTTATATGGAGAGGGCCGATGATTGCAGGTGCGGTGAAACAGTTTTGGACAGATGTGGTCTGGGGGAATCTGGATGTGATGTTCATCGATATGCCTCCCGGGACAGGAGATGTTCCGTTGACGGTGTTCCAGTCAATTCCTCTGGATGGGATAGTAATCGTGACCTCACCTCAGGAACTTGTATCCTTAATAGTTAAGAAGGCATATAACATGGCAGCGCAAATGAATATACCTGTTTTAGGAATTGTTGAGAACATGAGTTACATTAAATGCCCCGATTGCGGCAAAGAGATAAAGCTATACGGAGAAAGCAGGCTGGATGAAACTGCAGGGAAATCGGGTTTAAGTGTGTTGGGACGGCTTCCGGTGGATCCGGACATGGCGCGGCTGTCCGACAAGGGTGAATTTGAAAAATTCAGCAATGAGTATCTGGCAGATGCTTCAGAAATGATTGAAAGTATTTTATTTTAATGGGGTTGATTTTTTGAGAAAGTATTCACAAAGGGCAATTGAACTTTTCAGACAGGGATATAACTGTTCTCAAGCAGTATTTGCAGCGTTTTGTGAGGAGCTGGATATTGATTTTGAAACTGCTCTTAAATTGGCCTCCTCCTTTGGAGGAGGGATGGGAAGACTGCGGGAAGTCTGTGGAGCTGTAAGCGGGATGTTTTTGGTTGCAGGCATGAAGTATGGGTATACAGATCCGAAAGATATTTCTGCCAAGACAGAGCACTATAAATTGATCCAAAAGCTTGCTGCCAGATTCAGGGAATATAATGATTCAATCATATGCAGGGAGCTGTTGGGTCTGAAGGAAGGTCCCGACACTCCTGTGCCTGAGGCAAGAACAGGAGAATACTATAAAAAACGCCGGTGTGCCGACCTGGTTGGCATTGCCGCTCAAATAATGGAGGAAGCAATAGCCGAAAAATCACCTGGGCATGTTGACGGTAATTGATTACTGTGGAAAATTTATCGGAGGAATGAAAATGAAGCTTATTGTACCTGTTGAAACCCAGTCCCTTGAAGAACCTGTTTGTCCATCTTTTGGACGTACTCCCTATTTTATTTTGTTTGATACCGAAACAGGAAATTCTGATTATTTAGACAACAGTGCTACGGCCGATCAGGGAGGAGCGGGCATAAAAGCAGCTCAAATGCTTGTAGACACCGGAGCAAAAGTATTAATCACATATCGCTGCGGAGAAAATGCCGCTGATGTATTAAAAGCCGGTGATATAAAAATGTTCAAGGCTGAAAACGGATCTGTCATGTATAACATTCAAAAATGTATGAAGGGGAAATTATCACCGCTTAGTGATGTACATCCGGGTTTTCATAAACATGGGGGTGTGTAGATTGAAAATAGCGGTTTTAAGCGGTAAGGGAGGTACCGGGAAAACTTTTGTATCGGTAAATCTTGCCTGCTCTGCAAGTGAACAGAACCCCAATAGTAAAGCCGTTTATGCCGATTGTGATGTTGAGGAGCCAAACGGGCGGCTTTTCTTAAAGCCGGATAATACGGTGAAAGAGAAAGTTAGTGTTTTAGTACCTGAAGTAAATGCAGCAAAATGTACTGCGTGCAGAAAATGCGTAGATTTTTGCAGATATAATGCTCTTGCATATGTTAAGGATAAACTTCTTGTTTTTAAAGAGATTTGCCACTCCTGTGAAGGTTGTATAATTTTTTGCCCCCAAAAGGCATTGAGTAAAACCGAGAGAGGAATAGGTTACATTGAACAAGGGACATCGGGTGATTTAATGGTTTTGACCGGATGCTTAAATACCGGTGAGGTGTCAGGTGTCCAAATTATAAAAGATTTAATGAGTAAACTGCCTCAAAAGGGTATTACGGTGATAGATTGTCCTCCGGGAAGTGCATGTACCGTTATGGAAAGTATCAAGGCAGCCGACTATTGTCTATTGGTTACCGAACCAACCATTTTTGGAGCACAAAATTTGTCCATGGTTTATGAGCTTGTCAAACTGTTTAACAAACCTTTAGGTATAGTTCTGAACAAATGCATGTCAGATCAGAAAAACCCTTCCGTGGAATTTTGTATCAGTCGCCAGATTGAAATTATTGAAAGGATTCGGTTTGATGCACAATTGGTTAAGTACAATTCCGACGGTATTTTAGCTGTGCATCAAAGCAAATATTATATGGAATTGTTTCAAGGAATACTCAAAAACTTGCAAAAGAGGTGGGAAAATGAAACAGCTGTTGATTCTCAGCGGTAAGGGAGGAACAGGGAAGACTACCATTGCAGGTGCATTTATAGAGCTTAGCGGTTGTAATGCCTATGCTGATTGCGATGTTGATGCTCCAAATCTTGATTTAATTTTAAAGCAGGATGTTAAACCGGTAAAAACTGACTACTTCGGATTTCAAAAGGCAGTAATAGATGATTTAAAATGTATCAAATGCGGATTGTGTGAAAGCAGTTGCCATTTCCGTGCCATAAAAAACTGTAAAATTAATGTAATGGAATGTGAGGGCTGCGGAGTGTGCTTCGAAATCTGTCCTGAAAAAGCAATCAGTATGGTTGACTATTCATCGGGAAGCTTGCTCCTTTACAAAGGAAGTCAGTCTGTTTTTTCAACGGCACAGTTGAAAACCGGGAGCGGTGCCTCCGGTAAGCTGGTTTCGGCAGTAAAAAAACAGCTTGTTAAAGAGGCAGGTAGGGAGCATTTAGTCATTATAGACGGGTCCCCCGGTACCGGCTGTCCGGTTATAGCGTCCATAAGCGGAGCAGATATGGTTTTGGTGGTTGCTGAACCGTCGGTTTCCGGCATTCACGACATGAAGCGGATTATAGAAACGGTAGGAAAGTTTAATGCCGGATGTACTGTTTGCATAAACAAATTTGATATCAATACGGATAAAACTAAAGAAATTGAAGAATATTGCCGCTCGCTTGAAATTCCTGTTGCGGGAAGAATACCTTTTGACAAAACGGTCATTAAGGCCGTTAATGAATCCAAAAGTATTGTGTCTTATCCGGACAGTTGTGCTGCGAAAGCCATAGCGGCGATGTGGGAGAAACTTATTTGAGATAATTTTTTAATCAGGTGTAAAATCACCTGTAATAAAATAAAACAAAAAAGAAGGAGTGAAAGAAATGAGGATAGCAGTAGCCAGTGATGGTAAAACTGTAACAGAGCATTTTGGACATTGTGAAGGATTCACAATTTTTAATGAGCAGAACAAACAAATCGTAAGCAGTGAGTTCATTCCAAATCCGGGGCATAAACCGGGATTCTTACCAAATTTTTTAAATGATAAAGGTGTAAATGTAATAATCTCAGGCGGTATGGGCGCCGGTGCAATTGAAATTTTCGGTGAAAAGAATATGGAAGTCATCACCGGGGCAGCAGGTGATGCAGAAACTGCTGCCAGGAACTATATAGAGGGCAAGCTGCAATCCAGCGGCTCAGTTTGTCATGAACACCAGCATGCTGGTGAATGCGGAGATTGAAATTACTTTCTGTGATAAACTTAGTTACCCTCTATTGACAATGTACAATACGTTTTTGAGTGAGATGTTTTGGCAATTTTCGAGGAGGATGGACGCAGCCTTGCTGACGCAAGGCAAGGACGACGACAAAGAAAAGTGGCAAAATAGCCGGCGTGAGGCGTGTTATACATTGTCAATAGAGGGTATGCTAATATACAACTAACAAATTCAGATAGGAGATTCTTATGGAAAATAATTTTTTTAAATTAGCTGCCAGCAGGAGAAGTATCAGGAAATTTTCAGATAAACCTGTCCCGCGGGAAGCAGTAGAATATTTCATCTCCTGTGCAACGCTTGCGCCCAGCGGGTGTGACAGTCAATGCTGGTATTTTGTCGCAGTGGATAATACAGACTTGATAAATAAGTTGGCCGACGGCGCGGCCGGGTCAGCACGTAATTTTTATAAGGATGGCTATTCCGGAGCCACCCCGGAATTTCTCAATTCAAGGGAAAAGGCTGTCAGCTTTTTCAGGAACGCCCCTCTTGTAATTTTTGTTTTCATGGACAAAACAAAATTCTATGACGAAAAAGCTGTCCAGGCTTTTTGGGAAAAGGGCTATGATTACCGCGGGATGATTGATAAACTGGGATACTATGATGTCCTTTCAATCGGAGCTGCAATTCAGAATCTGCTTCTGGCAGTAGCCGAAAAAGGTTATGGTGCCTGCTGGATGAACGACCCTGTCATTGCAGAGGACAAAATAAAGG
This sequence comes from Bacillota bacterium, assembly GCA_023392075.1. Lineage (GTDB taxonomy): Bacteria > Bacillota > Clostridia > Acetivibrionales > DSM-1351 > Ruminiclostridium. The sequence goes on from JAEVZU010000059.1 coordinate 5,527, forward strand.
AAATTCTCGACGTAAGAGAAGATTTAAGACTTTTGAGCGTGATTCCTGTTGGTGAGCCCCAATATTATCCAAGAGAAAAAAAGCTAAAGGATCAGAGCAGTATTCTGGAGTTTAAATAATATCAAGGGTTGGAGCAGCAGCCATACCCTGCAAAGTGGTTCACTCAATTTGGGGACAATACTTTGCAGGGTTGTTATGGCACAAGCACCCCGAGACTCCAATGCATTATCTCAAAAACCCCTATTCTTAAATATTTATAAGCCAGTTCTCGGCATCCTCGCGAGTGGCAAACACTCTAAAGGCATTGCCTTTATTGGTTTCCAGTACCATTTCCCTGAATCTGCCGGTGTTGGCCACCTGGGCCGGTATGATCGCCGCTACTCTGATGCCGTAGTTTATAAACTTTTGCAGCATTTTCCCGGCAACGCCGGTTTTGAGGCTGAAAAATTCTTCTGAAAGTACTTCTCCATGAATCATCTGTTGATGTATATCATTTTCCCAGCTCAGGGAAATGAGATCAAGTGCATCCTGCTCATTATTCAGAGGATTATCAGCCGATATTACTTCAATATATTTTTTGGTTCCTTTTTCAATTATATTATAATCCATTTAATTCACTCCTCGAATAGTCCTTTTTTATAAAGCTGCTGCCGTAAATTTTCAATCCAATTTAATTCGTTTCTATACGAAGATATTACATTCTCCGAAATCATATCCCATAAAAGCACTTCCCGTGAACTTCGTGAGGGAGCTTCCTTGCTGCGCCTCTTCTTTTCTTCGTGAATAAGCAATTGCATTTTTACCTCATTCTCATAATTTGCCAAAGCCTCCGACAGTTCTTCCTCTGTCAGTAAATCGGCCCAGGAAAGCTGCACCAAGAAGGTTTTTCTGAACTCAGGCGCTTCGGGGGTGGATATAACCCATTGCTTCAGTTCATTCAGTCCTTTCCCGGTAATTGTATAAATCTTTTTTGTCGGTGCATTGTCCTGGTGCTGAATCTCATTAGTCACCAGACCTTCATCCAGCAGCTGCACCAAAGCCTTGTAAATCTGGTTGTTATTCCCCGACCAGTACATTGCCGAGGAGTCTTCAAAGAACTTTTTTAAATCATAGCCCGTTGTGGGCTTCCAGCTTAATACTCCTAAAATTGCATGCTTTATTGACATTGTATTCACTCCTTATCTCGTTAACATATGTTATCAGTAACATATGTTATATTATACACGTATAATCAAAAAATTCAATACTTAATGTGAATAAAAATTAAAAACCCTGCGCTTTCAAAGCGCAGGGTTTTCAGGTGTACAGTAATTAATTATTTGGTTTCACAGATATACTGGTTTAATAAGGATTCCAGCATTTCCTGACGGCCTGACTTATTTTGGATCTTAACGCCAAGTGCGTGCTTTTCCAATTCCTTGAAACCTACCTTACCATCAACGATATCCTTACCAATACCTGTTGTGTAGCTTGAATATCTGTCGGCGATAAATGCATCGAACTTGCCGTCAGTCACCATCTTGTCAGCTATGATAAGACCCTTTGCAAAGGTATCCATACCTGCAATATGTCCATAGAACAGGTCAGCCGGTTCAAATGATCCTCTTCTGACTTTTGAGTCGAAGTTCAAACCGCCCTTGCCCAGACCGCCTGCCTTCAAT
>JAEVZU010000079.1 GCA_023392075.1 Bacillota bacterium
CCGAACACGGCAGTTAAGCATCTCAGTGCTGATAATACTTGGCTGGAAACGGCCCGGGAAAGTAAGTCTCTGCCAGATTTATATCAAGGTCTTAAGCGTAACAGCTTAAGGCCTTGTTTATTTTCTGTGCAGATGTAGTAAGCACGAGAAACAAATACTTCAAGGCTTTGGACCTACAGGCTGATAGTTTGTAACCGTCAAATAAAAGGGTGGATTGTTTTCCACTCCTTATCCATGAGATAATCTCCATATATACTAGAACGCTAAAGTAACTTAAGGTTCTTAAGGCATTTACTGGATGAGAAAGATTAAGCGTGAAGCTTTTGAAGAATTTTCGTCAGAAAATGTTTCTACGGCTACAGTTTCAAACCTACCTGTCTTTTCAAAGATAAAACTGTCTTGCAACGAACCCAAATCACATCCGGCAGTAACCATACATCTTAATGATTTTACCATTGACGTACAGGATGGTACTTCGGAAACGACAATTCTAAATACACTTCGAGCCAGTTATGGAAATCCGACTATGTCGGATTGAATTGAGGAGCTATTGTCGCACAGGGCATAAGCTCCTTCTCTTTGCTATTAATTAATTTAGAAGGAAGATTTTCAAAAAGAAGGTCAGAATTTTTGTTGGAGATTCTTGTGCCGAAAATATAGAAATAACATAAAATTAAAAAAAATAGCGTAAAAATACAAATACTTTCCTCCAAATGTCAGATATATTTTAAATAAGTATACCCTCTATTGACAACGTACAATACGCCTCACGCTAGCCATTTTGCCGCTTTTCTTCGTTGTCGTCCTTGCCTTGCGGCAAGCAAGACTGCGTCCTTACGCCTTGAAAATCAGCAAAATATCAAATCCGTCGCTCAAAAACGTGTTGTACATTGTCAATAGAGGGTAGTGGTACTCAAAAATTACAAAGTAATGGAGGGGGAGTATTTTTGAAATCATTTTTTTCAAGAGGTAAGAAAAGTTTTAAAAAATTGTTCGCTCACGTGATAATTTTCAGCATGTTAGTGACACTGTTGCCGGCAACAGCAGTACAGGCTGAATCAGCCGGCCCTTTATCGGTCTACGCTGAGGATTTCAGCGAAGGAACTGCAAACGGCTGGACAACATATAGCGGCAGTGACCCTGACAGACAGTGGGACTGGTCTGTAAATCCTCAAAACCAGTTTGCAGTTTCGGGAAATACCGGAGCAAAAGCCATAGCTGAGGGTACCGATTTCCAGGATATGATTTATGAGGCTGATATTCAGGTAGGGGGTTTTAATAATGATAACTCCGGCTTGCTGTTCAGAGTTTCGGAGCCTTCAGGAAATGCCGGCAACGGCTTTAACGGCTATTATGCCGGTATACGGGTTGACAAAAAACTGGAACTTGGACGTGTCACCGGAAGTGACACCTGGAAATCCTTGATGGTAACAGACATGTCCTCTTCCTACGGACATATGAAGATTAAGGCAGTTGGAAATGAGATACAGATATTTGTTAATGATATGAGTACTCCAAAGATTGAATACACAGACAATGACGGCAGTCAGATAACCTCTTCGGGAGCTATTGGTGTCAGAACGTACTGGGGGACCTCCAATGTTGACAATATCCGAGTAAGAGAATATTCGCACATTGAGACTCCGGCTCCGGCATTCAGCATACCGGAAGGTATCTATAATGATCCTCAGACTGTCGAGATAAGTGCGGTTGGGGGGGCTGTCATACATTATACTACAGACGGAAGCATGCCTGACTCCAATTCTCCTGTGTATGATTCATCTATCCAACTGGACCAGCCGACTACTATAAAAGCCTATGCTGAAAAATCAGGGGAGATGGTTTCCGACATAGCAACAGCTGTATATATTGTCGGAAACAACACTCAAGTTTTCAGTGATGATTTTGAGGATGGCAATGCCGACGGATGGACAACTTATAAAGGACTTGACAACAATCAGGGTACATGGTCAGTGTCCGGAGGGAAATATGTCCTGAATAATTCAAAAGGGGACAAGGCATTGGCAGACGGGACAGCCTGCAACAATTTCATATTTGAGGCAGATGTGAATCCCGGTGCAGGCAATGACAGCAGCGGACTTGTTTTCAGGTGCAGTGAACCGGGTGACGGCTGTGACAATCTGAGCGGATATTTTGCCGGAATCAATGTAAACGGTTATGTTCAAATTGGAAAGATGGACTCCAATGCCAATAATGGAAACGGAGGCTGGACGGAGCTTTACAGAACTGTCGCAAACGTAAGAGCCAATCAGCACAACCATTTGAGAGTATATGCAAACGGCTCCCATTTTTATGTTTCTGTAAATGGAGAGCAGGTTGCAGATTTTATTGATTCTGATTATCCTACCGGAAGTATTGGAGTGAGGGGCTGGAATGCCAATGGAGATGTAACCTTCGACAATATACGGATTACCGGAACGGATATTCTTTTAAGCACTGTTGGAACGCCTTCCTTCAGTCCTGCTTCAGGGGCATTTGAGACTTCCCAGCAGGTGGAGATTACCTGCAGCACTCCGGATGCCGCTATTTACTATACAATTGACGGCAGTATGCCTACTACGGCATCAACTGTTTACAGCGGTGCCATTACCTTGAATGATACGGCTACTGTAAAAGCAATTGCTGCAAAGGCGGGAATGCTGAATTCATCAGTGCAGAGTGCCGCATTTACAAAACTCTCCGCCAGCTTCTCGGATGATTTCAGCAGTGGAAATTATGATAGATGGACTCCATACGGAGGAACCTGGAGTGTGAGCAACAGAACATTACAGGTAGCCTCAGGACAGGGCTATAAAGTAATAGCAAAAAACACGGAGTTTTCAAATGTAAGCTATGAGGCTGATTTGAAAATAACAGGCGGAACGGGGGATACAGGTGTGCTCTTCAGGGTAACAGGGGCCTCGGTGGGCGGTGACAATGTTGTCGGTTACTATGCAGGAATCAATGCCGGAGGTGATGCTGTAATCCTGGGGAAAATGAATAATAACTGGAATGAATTGACAAGGGTGTCAAAAGCCATAGATATTAATAAGACTTATCATATGAAAGTGGTTGCATATGGAACTTTGATTAAAGTTTTTGTTGATGATATGACAACACCGGTAATCAGCTTTAATGACAATACATATACCCATGGTGCAATCGGACTGAGAATATATAATTCGGCTGTAGAATTTGGAAATATACATGCTGAGACTTATACCGCACCTGCTTTAATAGAAAGTATTAAAACTGCTCAGGTTACTACCAGGGCAAAGTTGGCACCAGTAATGCCGGAACAGGTGACAGCGTTGTATAACAATGGTTCGGAACAAAGTGTAAACGTGACCTGGGATACCATAACGGCAGATAAGTATGAAAATCCCGGAAGTTTTAGCGTTGAAGGAACGGTTCAGGGAACAGCCCTAAAGGCAACGGCAAAAGTAACGGTAGCCGCCGCACCTCTTGCTCCCGGGGAGGCATTACCGGTAGCAAATCAGGGTTCACTTGTGAAGACTCCTTTTATTCCTCTGCCTCTTGGATCTGTCAAAGCTGACGGCTGGCTGCTTCAGCAGCTGATGCTCCAGAAAAACGGAGCTACCGGCCATGCTGAAGAAATATACAGTGAGCTTGGCAGCAACAGTGCGTGGCTGGGAGGAAATGCCGCAAGCTCCGACTGGGAACGTCCGGTATACTATGTAAAAGGTCTGGTAGCCCTTGCGTATACACTGGGGGATACAGAACTGCAGGATAAGGCAGCCAAGTGGATTGAATGGTCGCTGCAAAGCCAGAAACCTGACGGATCCTTCGGACCCTCCACAAGTGACGACTGGTGGCCCAGAATGCCGATGCTCTATGCAATGCGGGACTATTATGAAGCAACAGGCGATCAAAGGGTTATAACCTTTATGACAAATTATTTCCACTATCAGACAGCAAATTTGCCGGGACGTCCTTTGACGGACTGGTCCAAGGCAAGAGTGGGAGACAACATTGATACTGTTTTATGGCTGTATAACAGGACTAATGATGAGAGTCTGCTTGATTTGGCCGACATGCTCAAAAACCAGGGTTATGATCATACAAGTATATTTTCAAACGATAATTTCTTCGGATTTGGTTCCGATTTTCACCCAAATCATAATGTAAATGTATCTGAAGATATAAAAATGCCTGCCATATATTATCAGAGATCGGGCAATGACGCAGACAAAAATGCCTTCAGGCTTGGCGACAGTCATCTGCTTAAATACCATGGACAGATCACCGGTATGTCCTCAGGCACTGAATTCCTGGCAGGACTTGGCTCCACACAGGGTGCAGAGCTTTGTGCCATTGTTGAAAGAATGCAGTCAAATGAAGAGGCCCAGATGATACTTGGGGATCCGTATCTTGGAGATCAGCTTGAGAAAATTGCATTCAATGCACTGCCCGGAGCAGTGAGCAAGGACTTTAAACTTCAGCAATACTACTCTCTGCCGAATCAGGTCCAGAGCGTAAACGGCTCCCGCGGACATCGGCAGGATTATGCGAACGGCCTGCAGCCAAGTCCTGATTCAGGTTTCCCCTGCTGCAGATTTGATATGCATATGGGTTGGCCCTACTATGTGAAAAGCATGTGGGCTGCCACAGATGACGGCGGCATAGCTGCAATGGCATACGGTCCAAGCAATGTTACTACTAAGATTAACAATACACGGGTTACCATCACAGAGACAACAAATTATCCTTTTGAGGAACAACTAAAGTTTACTGTAAATACATCTGCAGATAATTCATTCCCACTTAAGCTGAGGATACCGGAATGGTGCAAGCAGCCTGTTGTGGAAGTTAACGGGACTGCTCAGACGGGAGTGACTTCGGGAGAATATTATACAATTGACAGAACCTGGACAGATGGAGATGTTGTTACGTTTAGCTTGCCAATGGAGGTTAAAACTTCAACACAGGTAAGTAATTCAGTTGGTGTTGAAAGAGGTCCTCTGGTTTATTCATTAAAGATAGACGAGAACTGGAAGAAGGTATCTGAAAGAGTTTCCGGATATGTTGAATACGAGGTATTACCTGCAACAGATTGGAACTATGGACTTGTTATAGATAGCAGCAATCCTGATGCATCCTTTACGGTGAATAAAGGTGAGATGCCTGAGAACCCGTTTATACAGGGCACGACACCTGTTACTTTGACGGCCAAAGCCAAAAAGGTAACTTCCTGGAAACTTGGACCCAACAATATGGATGCAGATGAGGTGCCTTTGGGACCTGTAATTTCAGCAATGCCGGAGGAAAATGTGACACTTGTACCCTTCGGTGCTGAAAATATTAGAGTTACATACTTTCCGAGAATTGCAGATCAAACTTCTCTAATGTCCAAAAAGTATGAAGCTGAGAACGCTGTATTAAACAATGTTGAAGTCAAGAATGGAGGAAACCAATCTTCCACATCTGTTTCAAACAGTAAATATGTAGGAAAAATTGATTATGCTGACAGCTCTGTGCTGTTTAATAATATATATGCCAGAGAAAATGGGACTTATACCCTTGAAATAGCATATGCATCGGGCTCGGCAGGATATTCCACCCATAAGATCACTGTCAACGAACAACCGGCGGGCAGTGTAAAATATTCTCCGATAGATGGATGGGGCAAATTCAGCAGAACTTATGTATCTGTAAATTTGAATAAAGGAAATAATACCATCCAGCTCGTAAAAGGCGATAATTTTGCAGAACTGGACTATATAGCAGTACTAAATTCAGCGGATTACGATGATGTCAGCGGAGCAGCTTATCATGGATTAAAAGCTGAGTATTATGGCAATAAAAATTTAAGCGGTACTCCTAAAACAATAAAAGCTGATGAAACAATTAATTTTTATGATAATTTTACGAGTATATTGGAGAATCTTGCTGGTACAGCGGAAAATTGCTCTGTCAGATGGACAGGTAGGGTTATGCCTGAAGAGACTGCAGCGTATACCTTCCATATGATAGGTGATAATGGGTTCAGGTTATGGGTTAACAATGAGCTGCTTATAGACAATTGGGTTGAATCTAATGGTTCATGGGAAATTCCCCAAACCAGTAAGCAGGTTAATTTGGAAGCAGGTAAAAAGTATGATATTAAGGTTGAGTATTTCCAAGCATGGGGAGGAGCGGACGTGAAGCTTGAGTGGTCAAGTCTGAACATGTCAAAGAGGGTTATACCGGCAACCTGCTTATATCAGCCTGAAGGAAGTGAACTACCTATAGAGTTAGTTACTATAGATTCAATAGTTGCTGACACGCAGTTATATGCACCACCTAAGCTTCCAAGAGAAGTAACAGTAAAATTTAAAGACGGTAAAACGGAGAAACGTTATGTTACATGGAATTTAAATGATATGTCTGTATTTGATAAGAAAGGAACTGTTAATGTAACCGGTAATGTATCAAAGACACAGACTCAGGTTTTAGCAGTTGTAACGGTGAAAGACTACACCTGCTGGGAAAAACAGCAAGCACCCATAGAGACAAAGTGGGCAGCTGAGGTAAATGAAAATAATGCTCTTATGAAGGAGTATCCAAGACCCCAGATGCAGAGAACCCAATGGGTAAATCTGAATGGATTATGGAAGTTTGCACCGGGAGAAGAAACAGGTGCGGTTGATGCAGTGAAAACATTGCCAACCGGCGAAGCAACAAAGCTGGAAAGAGAAATACTTGTTCCATATCCTATGGAGTCAGCACTGTCGGGAGTTATGAGGCACTATGACCGTGCATGGTACAAGAGAAGCTTTACTGTTCCGGCGGATTGGAATGGGAAGAATATTATATTAAACTTTGGTGCTGTTGACTGGGAATCAGAAGTATTCGTTAACGGACAAAGTGTTGGTATCCATAAAGGCGGGTATGACAAATTCAGTTATGATATTACGAAGTATCTGGATTCAAGCAAGAGCGAGCAGGAATTAATAGTTAGAGTATATGACCCCACAGATAAAAAAGGCTATCCAAGAGGAAAGCAGACACTAAACCCCGGAGGGATCATGTATACCCCCACCACCGGAATTTGGCAGACTGTTTGGATGGAGCCGGTTTCAAGCACATGCGGAATTGACAACCTCAAAATTGAACCGGATGTAGATAATAACCGTCTCAAGCTGACAGTAAATACAAAAGGTACTGCTGCGGGAGTTACAGTAAATGCCAAAGCTCTGGATGGAACGACAGAAGTTGGAACGGTAAGCGGAGCTCCAAATACACCGCTGTATATTAATGTTCCGAATGCAAAACTGTGGTCGCCGGAGAGTCCGTTCCTTTATGACCTTAAGGTAGAATTGAAAAGGGATTCTTCTGTACTGGATAAGGTAGACAGCTATTTTGGTATGAGAAAAATATCCAGAGTTACTGTGGACGGATACGAAAAAATCTTATTAAACAATAAGGACACTTTCTTAATGGGTCCTTTGGATCAAGGTTTCTGGCCGGACGGACTATATACTGCACCAACTGACGAGGCTCTTAAATTTGATATTGAGAAGGAAAAAGAGCTTGGCTACAATATGGTAAGAAAACATATCAAGATGGAGCCTGAGCGTTGGTATTACTGGGCTGATAAGCTTGGTATCATGGTTTGGCAGGATATGCCTTCTGAAAACTCATATACCTCTAACCCTGCTCCGCTTGAGAAGGCGCAGTATGAATTAGAATTAACAAAAATGGTTCAGAATAATTGGAATAGTCCTTCCATAATTATGTGGTGCGTATTTAATGAATGGCAGGGAGCATATGAACCAGAGAGGCTTGTGGAGCTTGTGAGAAACCTTGATTCCTCACGCCTCATAAATCAGGGAAGCGGCGGGCCTTGGGCTGATGCAGGAGACATTTATGATAATCATAATTACCCGCCTCCAAGCTATAAGGTTAATGATCCAAATTTCCCGAATCCCCCCAAGAAGCCACAGATAGTAATTTGCGGAGAGTACGGAGGCATAGGACTGACTAAACCTGGACATCATTGGAATGAAGGCGGCAATTTCAGCTATACCATGGAAACAGACCCCAAAAAGCTGATTAAGGTGTATGAAGACTACGCAAATATGCTTTTGAGTTTTAAAACAAATAAGGGACTTTGTGGCGCAGTATACACTGAGATTACAGATGTTGAGGTAGAGGTAAATGGTATATATACTTATGACAGAGTATTAAAGCTTAATCCGGAAGATGTTAGTACCTTCAGAGCAATAAATGAAAAAATTATTAATGAAGTTATTGCGCCGATTCCTCCAAGCAAAGAACTCAAAGATGATTTCAATGATGGTAATGCAAATGGATGGACAAATTATGGCGGAGTCTGGAAAGTAGAGGATGGCAAATACAAGGCTCTTCCGGATTCCGGAGCTAAGTCTTTAGCAGATAATACCAATTTTTATGACTTCACATATGAGGCCGATATATCGATAGATAAATGCACTGACGATCATAATGCCGGTGTCATCTTTAGAATAAACGGTCCGGGAGTTGGACCTGATAATTACAGTGGTTATTATGCAGGAATTGGTAAGACATATATATCAGAACATGCAGGTAAAACAGGTATAACGCTGGGGAAGGCGGACGGTTCATGGACACTTTTGGATTTTGTCCCCTATGTGATTGAGCAGGGCAAGACCTATCGTATGAAGGTAGTCGCTGATGGTTCAAACATTAAGGTTTATATTGATGATATTCTTGTGGTAGAGAAGGTTGACACCAGCTTCAAGAACGGTGCTATAGGCTTTAGAACATGGAAACAGGATGTATCATATGATAATGTGGTTGTAACGGCTAAACGGAGTATCGAGATTCCAAAAGCGACTGATGCAACACTTGCGGACTTGAAGGTCAACGGAGCTACTGTAAGCGGGTTTAATGCGGCTACAACTGCTTATAATGTAAAATTGCCTTATGGAACAACGATTGTACCGACAGTAACTGCGACAGCAAATGATACAGGCAAGGCCAAGGTACAAATCACACAGGCGACAGTACTTCCGGGTTCGACGGTTATAGTTGTAACAGCAGAGGACGGAATCACTGTAAAGACTTATAAAGTTAACTTTATAGTAGAGCCTAAAGGAAATAACTCCGGCAACCAGCCAAGTGCAGGAGGGACACAACCGGAGCAAAAACCGAAAGAAAACCCTGAACAGAAGCCGAGCGAAAAATCCGAAACATCAAATGGAAAGGAAGCAACAGATACCACCAACAAGGTGAGGTTCAAGGACGTACCTGAAAGTGCATGGTATTATGAAGCGGTAACCTTTGTCGCCGAAAAAGGAATAACCAGCGGAACAGGCGACGGGAAATTCAGCCCCAATGCTCAAGTGACCAGAGCACAAGCCTTGGTAATGATAATGAAGGCATTTGGAATCAACCCGGATGAAAAGGTTGAAAGTAACTTCAGTGATGCAGGAAACGCTTACTATACAGGATACCTTGCAGCAGCCAAGAGACTTGGAATAACCGGTGGTGTGGGAGGTAATAAATTTGCCCCTGACAGAAAGGTGACAAGGCAGGAAATGTTCGTATTGATGTACAATACACTAAAGAACATGAATGCATTACCAATGGGTGTATCAGGTAAAGATTTGGCAGACTTTAAGGATTCGGGAAAGATTTCGGATTATGCAAAGGAAGCAATGACATTCTTTGTAAATAACGGAATTGTAGCAGGCACAGATGGTAAGATATTACCGGCAGATTCAGCCAGTAGGGCACAATTTGTGCAGGTTCTTTACAATATTATGAAAATGAATAGTTAATAGAATAAAAAGATATACAGAAAATACCCGGAATCATAATAAGCGATTTCGGGTATTTTTGTGTGTAATAGTATAAAAAAAAGCCGATTTTTCTAAATACTGCTTATTTTATTTTTCTTATAATTTACGTGTAAGTTACATACCAACAAAAATTAAGGAGGAAAGTCATGAACAAATTATTAGCAAGAGCAATTTCTTCTATTGCAGCTGTAACAATGGTATTTTCATTAGCTGCCTGCGGAGGTTCAAGCTCAAAGGTAGAAAGTGCAGAATCCGCAAAGCCATCTGAAACGGCTCAGGCAAGTGAGTTGGCAGCACCATCAACTGAAGCTGCCAAGAAGCTTGTAATCGGATTTGCACAGGTAGGTGCCGAAAGTGCCTGGAGAACGGCAGAGACTCAGTCAATTAAAGACGAAGCTGCAAAACGCGGATATGACTTGAAATTCTCTGATGCCCAGCAGAAGCAGGAGAATCAGATTAAAGCCATCAGATCATTTATACAGCAAAAAGTAGATGCAATAGTTGTAGCTCCTGCCGTTTCATCAGGCTGGGATACAGTTTTCAAAGAAGCACAGGATTCAAAGATCCCTGTTATATTGGTAGACCGTGGTGTTGATTGTGATCCTTCATTATATTCCACATTTATCGGTTCCGACTTTATTGAAGAGGGTAAGAACGCTTGTATTGAATTGGCCAAGGCTATGGGTGAAAAAGGTAATATCGTAGAATTACAGGGTTCAGTTGGAGCTTCTGCTGCTACAGACCGTCAGAAAGGTTTTGCAGAAGAACTAAAAAACCACCCGGATTTAAAGATCATCAAAACTCAGTCCGGTGACTTCGCTCGTGCAAAAGGTAAAGAGGTAATGGAATCCTTCCTCAAGTCAGATGGAAAGAATATTCAAGGCGTTTATGCTCATAACGATGATATGGGTATGGGAGCTATCCAGGCAATAGAAGAAGCTGGTTTGAAACCGGGAGTTGATATCAAGATAGTTGGCGTTGACGGTATCAAAGATGCATTCCAGGCTATGGTTGACGGAAAATACAATGCTACTGTTGAATGCAATCCATTACTCGGACCACAGGTATTTGACGCTGCTGAAACATTGGTTAAGGGCGGAACAGTTGAAAAATGGATTAAATCACAGGAGGGAATATACCCGGCTGATAAAGCACAGGAAGCATTGCCAAATCGTGTATATTAATTTATTAAACAAATTATAATACAGTAATTATTTCGGGGATACAATCAATGTATCCCCGAAAAATTAATAAAGATCAGGTTATGGGGGGATAGTCTTAAATGGCAAATAATGAAATAGTATTAAGAATGAATGGTGTAAGCAAGACTTTCCCGGGAGTAAAGGCTCTTAAAAATGTTGATTTTCAACTAAGAGCAGGCGAAATTCACGCCTTGATGGGGGAGAACGGAGCCGGGAAATCAACATTGATAAAAGTGTTGACAGGCGTAGAGGAATTGGATTCGGGAGAAATATATCTAAGCGGAGAAAAAATTCTTGCTAAATCAACTCAGCAGGCACAGGAGTTTGGTATAAGTACGGTTTATCAGGAAGTAAATCTCTGTCCGAATCTTACGGTTGCTGAAAACTTTTATATAGGGAGAGAACCCACTCGATACGGAAAAATCAATTGGAAAGAGATTAACAGACGTGCTGAACAGGCATTGGCAAGATTGGATTTAAAAATTGATGTAAAACAAAAATTGGAGAACTATTCGGTTGCTATTCAACAAATGGTAGCAATAGCCAGAGCTATTGACTATAAAGCTAAAGTATTGATTCTGGATGAACCAACGTCAAGTCTGGATAAGAATGAGGTTGAGAAGCTTTTCATTATCATGAAGAAGCTTAGGTCGGAAGGAATGGGAATAATATTTGTTACACACTTTTTGGATCAGGTTTATGAAGTTTCAGACAGAATAACAGTTTTAAGAAACGGTGAACTGGTGGGGGAATTTGAGGCAGAGTCTCTCCCGAGAATACAACTTGTGGCTAAAATGATTGGTAAGGATCTGGACATTCTTTCAAGTTTGAAAAAAGATACTAATAAAGAGCAGAATACTAATGCCAACAATACTTTTATGAGTTTTAACGGAGTTGGACACACAGGAACGATAGAGCCATTTGATCTGGAAATAAGAAAAGGAGAAGTACTCGGGCTGGCCGGACTGTTAGGGTCCGGAAGAAGTGAACTGGCACGGGTAATTTTTGGAATAGATAAGTCTGACAGCGGTGTAATAAGAGTTAATGACGAAAGAGCCAATATTGCTTCACCAATAGATGCAATCAAACATGGCATAGCGTTATGCCCGGAGAATAGAAAAACAGAAGGCATAATCGGTGATCTTTCGGTCCGTGAGAATATTATTCTGGCTCTCCAGGCCAGAAACGGAATTGGAAAAACAATATCCGGGAAAGAACAGGAGCGGATAGCTGACGAATACATAAAACTTTTAAACATAAAAACTTCCGGAAGAGAGCAGCTTGTTAAAAATTTGAGCGGAGGAAACCAACAAAAGGTTATTCTGGCAAGATGGCTTGCAACAAATCCGGATTTACTCATTCTGGACGAACCCACAAGGGGAATCGATGTGGGAACAAAAACAGAAATACAGAAACTGATAATACAATTTGCAGAAAGAGGTATGTCTGTGATATTTATATCCTCTGAAATGGATGAGTCTCTCAGATGCTGTTCACGTATGGCAATTTTACGCGACGGGCGTAAGGTTGCAGAAATATATGATGATCAACTGACTGACGGAAATGTAATGAAATCAATAGCAGGGGAGGATTAATTGTGCAAAACTTGGTTGCAGTAATTAAAAATTTGACAAAAAAGCGTTTGTTTTGGCCCATTGTTGCACTGCTTGCAGTGTTGATATTTGATTCGATTTTTATTGATGGGTTCTTAACTATTGAATTAAAAAACGGCAATTTATATGGAAGAATTATTGATATCATAAACCGTTCTTCCTCATTGATAATAATAACAATTGGAATGACCCTGGTTATTGCTACCGGAGGAATAGATATCTCTGTTGGCTCGGTAGTTGCAATCTCAGGTGCAATAACTGTTCAGCTGCTTGGTTCCGGAATTGCTCCAAACACACCGTTCATTCTGTGCATTATTGTTTCTTTGGCGGTATCGGCATTGCTGGGATGTTGGAATGGATTTCTGGTATCCAAGATCGGTGTACAGGCAGTTGTTGCAACCTTGATACTGAATGTTGCGGGAAGAGGGATAGCGCAGCTTGTTACAAACGGTCAGATACCTACTACCCAGTATAAACCTTTTGCATACATAGCAGGTTTTCTTCCTCATCTTCCAATACCGTTTTCCATTTTTATAGTAGCGGTTGTGCTGACAGCTATAGTTTTATTTGTAAAGAAAACCGCCTTCGGATTATTTGTAGAATCGGTGGGAATCAATTCCAAAGCCAGCAAATTTGCCGGACTTAAGGCGCAAAGAATAGTTTTTGCCACATATGCAATATGTGGTGTTTGTGCAGGTATAGCAGGACTCATGATAAGCTCCATGATAAAAGCGGCAGATAGTAATAATGCAGGGCTGCTGATTGAAATGGATGCAATATTGGCTGTTGCAATCGGCGGAAACTCCATGAGCGGCGGTAAATTCTCAATTGCCGCCAGTGTTATCGGGGCTTTGATAATCCAGAGCCTGACAACAACTCTTTACGCTATGGGTGTATCACCGGAGGTGCTGCCTGTTGTAAAAGCAATTGTTGTCGTCATAATATGCCTGTTCCAATCCGAAGGTACTCATAAAATGGTCCTGAAGATGTTTAGCACGAATAGGAGGTTAAAATATGAAAAAACTGTTTAATTCAAAATTCTTATCACTATATATTACAATATTTCTATTCTTTGTGCTGTTTTCCATCGGGTCGGTTTTATATACAGGATTTTTTTCGCTTCAAACATTTCTTAACCTGTTTATAGACAACGCTTTTCTTATTATATCGGCATCTGGAATGACAATGGTATTACTCATAGGAGGAATAGACATTTCAGTGGGTTCGGTTATTGCATTGACCTGTATGCTGTCAGCATACCTGCTGGAGTTAAAAAGTTTCAACCCTGTACTGGTAATGGTTTTAATGATATTAATGGGTGCCGGCTTTGGTATGCTCCAGGGTTGCCTGATACACTTTTTCAAGATTCAACCGTTTATCGTAACCCTGGCAGGACTGTTCTTTGCAAGAGGTATGACAGCAGTAATCAGTACCGACACCATCAACATAAAGAATAAACTGTATACCGATATTTCAAACTACAGAATCTACTTATATGATAAGTCATTTATATCTATTGGCGTTGTTATTGCTTTGATAGTAATGTGTATAACCATCTACATCGCGCACTATACCAGATTCGGCCGTTCTGTCTATGCTATAGGGGGAAATGAGCAGTCGGCCAGATTGATGGGACTTCCTGTGGGCAGGACAAAAGTTCTGGTGTATACCTACAGTGGAGTATGCTATGCAATGGCGGGTATTGTATTCAGTTTTTATATGTTATCAGGTTATACGCTGCATCAGCAGGGTGGAGAAATGGATGCCATAGCCTCGGCCGTAATAGGCGGAACGTCGCTTACCGGAGGTGTGGGTTATGTATTCGGAACCTTATTCGGTGTTCTAATACAAGGTGTTATTCAGACTCTTATAATGTTCCAGGGCACTCTAAGTTCCTGGTGGACAAGAATTGCAGTTGCTCTCCTGCTTTGCATGTTTATTATGATTCAGAGACTGCTTACTTTAAGAAAAGACACAGGCAGGAAAGCAAAAATCAATACCGGTAAAAAGGCGAAACAACTGAACATAAAGGCATAAGAGGCATAGAAAGCATAAAAGACATAAAAAGCAATGATTTACTAATTCCAGGTGGAATCTATCCACCTGGTTTTGGTGTAAAAATTATACACAGGAATGAAATTTACCTGGGAGGTATTGCTGTGAAAAGTGAAAAGATACAGGTTGTTAACAGGGCCAAAATCAACAAAGTTACCATCAGGACAAAGTTTACGCTTTGCTGTGTTGTTATTATTATACTTATGGGTATTTTAAACTTGTTTACAATTATTAATTTTGCCGGCTTTAATGAACAATATGATACCATTCTAACCAACATAGCTATAGCAAACAGTATTAATGACGGTCTTAAAGAACAAATTGATTCCGAAATGAGGTCCATAGGTGTTGGACAAAAAGATTTTAAAAATGCAGATCAATATAAAATTATTAATGATGTTAATAGAAAAATAGGCACTATCAAAAAAACGGTTAAGTCCGACAGCAGCCTGTTAAAGCTGGATTCAGTGTCCAAGACCATGGGTTCTCTTAAGGAAAAGGTGGATGATATAGGTAACCAGATTGAGGGAAAAAAATCATATGATGAAATACACGCCTCATTGGACTATGTAACCGAAATAGCCGTCCTTGTTGAAACAAATATTCAGGATTTTATTAAAAATGAACTTAATGAAAGCAACAAGACAAAGCTGGTTATTGAACAGAGCTTTAAAAGAGCTGTTATTATCAATATAGCAGCATTAGTCGTCATATGTATAATTTCTATAACATGCGCATTGATTATATCAATTAAGGTATCAAATCCTATTAACAGGTTAAATAAAATTTTAAAACAGATTACATCGGGTAATTTGTCAGTTGATAGGCTTGAAGTGAATACCAGAGACGAGATCAAAGATATGTCAGGATCTTTTAACGAGATGATAAACGGTCTTAAGCAGACTATTCTCAATATGAGAAAAATGAGCAGGAGCACCAAAGATGCTTCAGAGGTCCTTTTAATGAGTTCAGATACCAACAGTAAGGTTAATATGGAAATTGCCTCATCAGCTCAAAGCGTCTGTGAGGGTATACACGGTCAAAATCAACTGGTATTGGAAACAACACCTCATATAGAAACATTATTCAATACTTTTAACGATTTGAATACAAATTCTGAAAAAATTATGGAAAAGGCAAGGCAATCGGTGCAAAAAGCGGTAACAGGTAATACATATATAGACAATCTTAACAATGAACTTAAGGATATTTCAGATATAATTATAAATACCAGCGAAGATACAAAAAATCTTAAAGTAAAAGCAAATGAAATGACTTCAATAATTGAAACTATTGAAGAGATTACCGAAAACACAAATCTGCTTGCTTTGAATGCCACAATAGAGGCAGCAAGAGCTGGAGTTTCAGGTAAGGGCTTTGCAGTCGTAGCGTCTGAAATAAGAAAGCTTGCAGAAAAGTCGGCACTTGCCACAGGCAAAATAGACCGGATAATAAAATCAGTACAGGAAAAAACAAATAATATGCACAAAAACATGGAGCTCAGTGTTTCAAAAATGAATGAAGGAAATATTATAGCGGAAAAAACAAAAGAGCATTTTGAAGATATAAAGAATGCAAGTCAAAATGTTGACAATGAGATACGGATTATTTCAAAAGATATTTCAAATGTCAGCCAAATAGTCGGAAAAGTACATAAGAGCATTGAAGAAATCAAAAATATTTCCATAAGCAATGAAGCTGAGGGAGAATCCATACTGGCCGCAGTTGAAGAGCAGACCGCCAATCTTGAAGAGGTGCTGGCGCTTGCTCATCAAATGTCCGATATGGCTGGTGAGATGGAAGAAAGTATTTCAAAATACAAAGTTTAGTTGTATAATAATTGTTGTCGAAATTTGTTATAAAAGCGTATATTATAACTAAGAGGGTGAGCTTTTGTCAAATTTTAAACAAATTTTTAAGTTAAAAAGTATCAGCTATAAACTGCTGATATACTTTTTATTGCTTATACTGCTGCCTATATTTACCATAAGTCTTATGGGAAACCATTATTATTCAAAAACCATGGCAACAGAAATTAACAACCACACAATTCAGATGATTGATCAGGTTAATAACAATGTTGAATTTTATTTAAAAAATATTGAGAACATTATTTATTATCTATCCAAAGACCCGCAGGTAAACAAATTCTTAAGCAATGAATACAAAACCCAGAAAGAAAAAACAGAAACCGAATATGAGATCAAACGAATTTTAAAGTCTTTTTCAGAAGCCCATTCCGAAATAGGCGGAATAATGATCGTTAATTCAAGGGATACGTATATAAGCAATGAAATGAGCAAGATATCCAGAGAAAGCTTCTCAAAGGATATATGGTTCAAACTGGCATACGGCGAACCTTCAAAAATCCATTTGATAAGCAAGCCTCTGGGCAGGAATATAAGGACATACAAGGATTACAGTTCAGATTCGGTATTATCGGTATCAAAAGCATTTACGGATTCCGTTACAGGGGAATTTACGGGCACTGTACTGATCGACCTGAAACTTGTAACAATAAAAAATGTAATTGCCGACGTGACTCTGGGAAAGGATGGATTTTTATACATACTGGACGGTGACGGAAATATGGTGTATGCACCTGTAAATCCGGTTGTTTACCGTGTAAACAATAAATGGCTCAGCAGTGATACAAACAGTGTTACACGGGATATTAAAAATAATAAATATAAGATAATATACAAGCATTCGGACTATACAAATTTTAAGACAGTCGGAGTATTTTCATTAAGTAAGAATCTGGAAGTGGTTACCAACATACGATTTTATATTTTAGGTATTGGAATTGTTACAATGATTTTGGCTTGCATAGCCGCATTGTTTTTTACAAAATCCATAGCAAATCCCCTGAAAAAGCTTAGAAGGCTTATGAGAAAAGCTGAAGAGGGAGATCTGAATGTAAGGTTTAATTACAAAGGACGTGATGAGATTGGTCAGCTTGGCGACAGCTTCAATAAGATGATAGATGAAATAAGAAATCTTATTGAAATGGTTTATGTGGAGCAAAAGAGCAAACGGGAGGCTGAGCTGAAGACTTTACAGGCCCAGATCAAGCCTCATTTTCTTTATAATACGCTGGACACCATTCAATGGATGGCGCAGGTCCATGGAGCGGATGACATTGTTGAAGTAGTGGATGCTCTTACAAAATTGTTCAGGATAGGAATAAACAAAGGTAATGAAATGATATCTGTCAAAGAAGAATTAGAGCACATAAAAAGCTATCTTATCATACAAAAAATCCGTTATGAAGAAAAGCTTGATTATGATATCAATTTTGAAGACTCCATTCTCGAGTATAAAGTCATCAAACTCATTCTTCAGCCTCTGGTTGAAAATGCAATCTATCATGGAGTAAAAGAAAAAAGAGGTACAGGAAAAATCTCTATCACTGCAGAAAAACATGAGAAAGGTATTTGCTTAAGGATATCTGACAACGGAGCTGGCATGTCTGAGGCAAGACTCCAGGAAATACAGGCCATGCTTAATTCGGATAACCTGGGAAATAAAAATCCGGGATATGGTACTTTTAATGTTCAAAATAGAATAAGACTATCTTTTGGAAATCAATATGGTCTTTCGTTTACCAGCAAGTCCGGAGAGGGAACTACCGTGTGTGTTTTTCATCCTATTATTGAGAAGTGAGGTCTTTGTTTATGTGGAAATTGCTTATCGCAGATGATGAACCAAAAATCAGAAAAGGTCTTAGAAATTCATTGAATTGGGCTGAAATCGGTGTAGAAATAATCGGGGAGGCAGAGGATGGAGAGATAGCGCTTGATATTGTCCGGAGCAATCATCCGGATATTATTTTGCTGGATATCTGTATGCCTTTTATTAATGGTTTGCAGTTAATTGAAAAAGTTAAACAGGAGTACGATGAATGTATTATGATTGTGGTCACCGGACATGATGAATTTTCTTATGCCCGGGAAGCTTTAAGACTTGGAGTGTTTGATTACGTTCTGAAGCCTGTATCCAAAGAGCAGCTGCACAATGTGGTGCTTAAGGCAATTGATGAAATAAGCAGCATAAAAAACCGCAATAAATACTACAAATGGGCGCAAAATCAACTATCTCAGAATTATAAAGTTTTAAAAGAAAAATTTATGAATGAATGGCTGGAAAATCATTTTTCTTCAGCAGAGATAAAGGAACAACTGGAGTATTATAAAATAAATTTTACAGATAAAACCGGAATGCTTCTTGTAAGGCCTGTTGAAAAAAACAGTGTGGTAGAAATGAACGATTGGGATAACAATCTTTTGTTGTTTGCAATTCAGAATGTGATTGAGGAACTTGTGGAAAATATGCAGCCTAATATTGTGTTCAGAGACAATAAGGATAATATAGTTGCAGTAACAGGTATTCCAAACATTTCAGAGTGGTTTCAGCTAAAGGATAAGCTTGAGTCATGCATTGAAAAGTACCTGGATAAATCAATCAGGGTATACCAGAAGGTTAGTGAAAAAGGCATGGATGAAATACCGGCAGTATACGATGCGCTTATTGATGAAGTGAGTAAGGAGTCCAGTTATACTCCAATGGTTATAAAGGCAAAACAATACATAGAAAATAACTACTTTAAGGAAGAACTGTCCCTGGAGGATGTGGCAAGGGATATAAAGGTGAGCGCATCCTATTTGAGCAGAGTGCTTAAGCAGGAAACGGGAACATCCTTCATAGATTATCTTACACAGGTAAGGGTTAAAATGGCGATCCAATTGATGAATGATCCTTCAATGAAAATATATGAAATAGCCGAAAGGGTAGGATACAACAGTCAGCACTATTTCAGTACGGCATTTAAAAAGGTATTGGGGGTATCTCCCGTAGAGTATAAAAAAGGAGGGAGATAAGGTGAGGAGTGTACATTTAAAAGGTTTAGCCATAGTTGCATTACTGACGGTATTTTCCTTATTTGCATTTATGGGCTGCGGCAGACAAAGAGAAGAGAGCAGTGACGATATAAAATATCTGATTGGGATGTCCCAGGCAAATCTGGTGGAGCCCTGGCGCGTAAAAATGACTGAAGAAATCGAGGAGAAAGCTGACAGTCATAATGACCTGAGGGTAATTTTTACAGATGCGGCGGGCAACAATGCAAAACAGGTAAAAGATGTTGAGGAACTTCTCACGGAAGGGATTGATCTCTTAATCATATCACCCAATGATTCCAAAGCACTTACTCCCATTGTTGCCAAAGCATATCAGAATATTCCTGTCATAGTACTGGACAGAGCCGTAGAAGGGTATGACTATACTCTCTATATCGGTCCCGATAATAATATGATAGGAAGGCAGGCAGGGGCACATGTGGTGGAACTTTTAAAAAACAAAGGCGGAAAAGTACTTGAAATTCAGGGCCTGTCCGGTTCACCTCCGGTATTGGGCAGGAGTGAGGGGTTCCGTGAAATAATCGATAAGAATTCGGAAATAGATCTGACCGCGTCAATATATGCCGACTGGCAAAGTGACATTGCCGAGGATAAGGTCAATTTGCTCAAGGATAATCTGTCAGGAGTGTCGGTAATTTTCGCCCAGAACGACCATATGGCTTATGGAGCCTATAAGGCAATGACTGCGAACGGTATCAATGGAATAAAGTATGTGGGAATTGACGGTCTTGAAGGAGAAAACGGAGGAATCGATCTGGTCAAAAAGGGTATCCTTGAAAGTACCTTCAGATGTCCTACCGGAGGAAAAGAATCAATTATTTATGCCATTGATATATTAAATCAGATAAAAGGAATTCCTAAGAAGATAATATTGAAAAGCAGCATTATTACAAAACAAAATGCGGATCAATTCCTTAATGAAAATAAAAAATCCTCAAAAGAGCACAAGCAGAACAGACAGCCTGTACTGGGCTATGCGATTGTAGGCAATGAAAGCATGTGGAGATCGGCTAACACTCAATCCATAAAAACCGCAGCAATGGAAGCAGGCGTAGAACTTATAACAGTCGAATGTGAAAGCAGCCAGAAAAAGCAAATAGATGCTATACGCTCATTTATCAAGCAAAAAGTTGATGTTATTGCCTTTTCACCTATTGTGGAGACCGGTTGGGATGAGGTCCTGAAAGAGGCAAAAAGTGCAGGTATACCTGTTATATGCTCTGACAGAAGTCTCAAGGTAAAGGATGATTCCCTGGAGACAACATTTATCGGGTCCGACTTCATTGAAGAGGGAAGAAGGGCCGCCAGGTGGCTGGAAGGCAAGTTCAGCGACAGTTCTGATGTGAATATTGTAGAGCTGACAGGCACTGTGGGCTCCACACCAGCCATAGAAAGAGGCTCAGGTTTTCTTGAGGTAATAGGTAAAAACAAAAAATTTAATATCATCAGGTCTGAATCCGCCGACTTTTTAAAAGTCGAAGGTGAGAAGGTCATGAATGAGATTTTGAATTCTGAAAACAGGAAAATAGATGTGGTATACTCACATAATGACGATATGGCTTTTGGTGCCATAGAAGCAATAGAGGACCATGGACTCCTGCCTGGAAAGGATATTGTCATAGTATCAATCGACGGTGTGAAATCTGCATTTCAGTTGATGCTGGCAGGTAAACTGAACTGTACTGTTGAATGTAATCCTCTCCTGGGGAATCAGCTTATGAAGGCTGTAAATGACTATATGAACGGAAAGGAGCTTCCTGTAAAAATAATTACAAGTGAAGGTGTATTTCCTCAGGAAACAGCCAAAAAGGAAATAGTCAACAGAAAATATTAGTAAAATATATAGGCATCAAAAATAAAAACTAAATAGTATAAAAAATTGCGTAATATTATAAATACATCTTCCGGCAGCTCATGTAAAATCAATTCTGAAGAACAATTATAAACTTTCCTGTTATAACTCAACTTTTAGCGTACACATCGATGAAAAAGTTGAGTTATATTTTTTTAACGTATAGGAATCTAAAACTATTAAGAAGAGTTAAGTACTATTAAACGTAAGTTTAAAGCAATACATTGGAAAATACCTTTCAACTAAATTCCTATACGTGGGGTTCGAAAAGGAGCACATCGAATTTTCTTACTTAAGTCTGGGACTGTCCACACGTTATGTTAACTAATTAATGGATTTCGGTTGCAGCAGGAGTCCTTTAATCATACCCATACATTAATTATAAAAAGGAGGCATATAGGAATTATTTAAAGTTTTAGTGCAATCTATAAAAATTTTAAGTGGAGGGAGATATTATGTCTAGAAAAAAATCCAGATCTGGTTTGAGAAAAAGTCATATACGGACAATTTCAGTGCTCCTGGCAGTTGCACTGGTTTTATCCGGAGTTTTTCCAAACCTTTTTTCAGGAACAGCTAATGCAGCCGGTATTTATGACACCGATTTGGCAGAAGCCGGTGTTTCATCAGGTAATGCTGCAGATACTACATCAGGGGGAGCAATTATCGTTAATCCCGAAGAGCTTGTTGATGAGACCTTAAATCAGGGGTTAAACACTTTTCAATTACAAAGCGACAGCGCATACACAATGGACTGCTTCAGCGATGACTTTAACGACGGAAACGCCGACGGATGGACTACTTATGGCTCCAGTGATGCAGGAAACAGGGGTGTATGGTCTGTAAATGCATCAGGACAATATACAATAGGAGGGTGCCCCGGCGCTAAAACTGTAGCTGAGGGTACAAGTTTTACCGACCTGGTATATGAAGCCGATATCTCGGTATCGGGTTTAAACTCCGATGGAACAGGTTTTCTGTTCAGAGTCAGCAACCCGGTGGGTAATGTTGCCGATGGTTACAATGGATATTACGTCGCACTGCGTGTCGACAAGAAACTGCAATTGGGACGTGTTACCGGGAACAATGTATGGAAAGAACTTTCAGTGGTGGCTGTTCCATGCACAAGCGGCCACCTGAAGGTAGTGGCGGTGGGTAACAATATTAAGGTGTACATAAATGATGTTCAATACCTTGACTATACCGATAACGACGGAAGTCAGGTAACATCTCCGGGTGCAATAGGACTCAGAACCTGGTGGGGAACATCTCAAATCGACAATATCAGTGTCAGGGATTATAATACAGAGCCTCTAGAAGTACCTCAATTCAGTATCCAGGAAGGTGTTTATAACTCTGAAAAAACAATAGAAATGACCGGTGCCGCAACAGGAGCTGAGATCAGATATACCATAGATGGAAGTATACCCGATTCAAATTCAAATCTGTATGCCTCACCCATCACCATATCCAAAACTACTCTATTTAAAGCCAAAGCATTTATGGCAGGCAGGCCGGCCTCGGATATGGCAAAGGCTCTGTATGTCATCGCAACGGAGGGTGTACAATTCAGTGACGATTTTGATGATGGAGACAGGAGTGCCTGGGCCGCCTATGAAGGCCTGGAGGCCGGCCGGACGCAAACCGAAGCCAACGGCATCTATACTTTTACCAAGCCAAGAGGTGACAAGGCAGTAACCGGTTCAGGGTATACCGATTTCATCCTGGAAGGAGAGGTAAATCCCTTTGCAAGCGGACAGAGCAGCGGATTTTCCTTCAGGGTATCCAATCCCGGTAATGGTGCCGATAAATTGGACGGATATTTTGCAGGCATAAATACAAGCAATTATGTTGAAATCTGCAAGTTCTCATCAGCAGGAAGCGGAGTGTGGACTGCTATAAAAAATATTCCGGCTGTTGTAAATAAAAATGCTGTTAACCACCTCAAAATTATCGGTGTGGGACAGAATTTCTATATATATTTAAACGGTAAATTGGTTGCAGATTTTACCGACAATTCTCATTCTGAAGGCGGCATAGCACTCAGAGCCTGGAATGATAACGGGAATGTGACCTATGACAATGTGAGTGCTGTTAAACTGTCTCCTCTTAAGCAGCAGGCAGCTGCACCCTTAATCAGTCCGGAGGCATGTACGTTTGCAGATACCCAGGAAGTAACCATTTCCTGTGCAACAGCCGATGCGGTAATACATTTTACTACCGACGGAAATACACCTACGGCTGCATCACCGGTATACAGCGGTAAAATTATGCTGACAGGAACAGCAACTGTAAAAGCCTTTGCTGAAAAAGCGGGAATGGATGATTCCGTTGTCCAAAGCGTAACTTACACAAAGGCAACGGCAAGCTTTACCGATGATTTCAGCGACGGAAATTCCAACGGGTGGACCACCTATGGCGGAACGTGGAGTGTCGCTGACGGTGCATACAATGTTAATGCCGGAGGAGGCTTTAAAGCCGTAGCCGACGGTGTTAATTTTGCCGACTTCACATATGAGGCAGACGTATCCTTTACAGGAGGTACCGAATCCAATAATACCGGACTTATATTCAGAGCAAGTGAGCCTAAAGTTGGTGCAGACATGCTGAAGGGATATTATGCCGGAATATGCAGGGACGGTAAAGCACAGATAGGCCGCTTCAATAATAACTGGCAGGAGCTTGCAACAATTCCGTACCCTGTTGTAACAGGACAGGTATATCACATAAAGGTAACCGCCAATGGCAGCAATATAGATATGTATATCGACGGCAATCATGTGGCGAGTGTTGTGGATTCAATGTTTACCAGCGGTACCGTAGGTATGCGTACCTGGTACGTCAATGCCAGGTATGACAATATTTCGGTAACTACCGATGCAGCTGCCGAAAAACCTGTATATGACTGGTCCTGGGTAAAGGGTGCAGTATTTGTTCCAACAAATGTGGTTAATGAAATACAGCAGTGGAAGGAATATGACCATGAAGTAAATGACAGGGAATTGTCCTATGCACATGCCTATGGAATCAATCTTGTAAGGGTTTATCTCCATAATCTCCTGTGGGAAAACAATTCCGCAAAGCTGCTGAATGATTTTGAAGATTTTCTTTCCTTGGCGGATAAATATGATATAAAGGTAGAAGTAGTTTTTTTTGATGACTGTTGGGATGATCACCCGACCTACGATTATGATCCGGCTATTTCACCGAGATACGGTGCACACAACAGCAGATGGGTTGAAGCGCCGGGAGATGATTACAAGGCTCTGTACAACAATGCCGACGGTGTTGTAAAAGCAAAACTTAAAGCATATGTTGAAGGGATTGCAGGTGCTCACCTGAATGACGGCAGAGTAGCCTTCTGGAACACATACAATGAGCCAAGCAATGGTGAATCGGGTATTTATGATCAAGTAACAAAGCAGCTTATGAATGATTCACGTATATGGATCAAGGAAATGGGTTCAAAAATACCTGTATCTGCAACTGCAGGTCAATTCAGCGGTGCACCCTTCTCAGATTTCCTTACCTGGCATCCGTATGAGGCAAGTTATCCTAAAACCTTTAATTCAGTGGGAAGGACCTTTACGGCAGATGCTTCGGTGCTTGCCGATGAATGTATGCAGAGAAACAATCAATCGGTTCCGGGTATTGTGGAGAATTACGGCAACAAGGGAATCGGTTTTGTAATGTGGGAATTGGGTATTGGCAGGGATAATTGCAGATTCCCGTGGGGCTCTGACGTAAATCCGCTTACATATGAACCGGAAAAGCCCTTCCATGGAGTTGTATATCCCGACGGACATCCCTGGTCGGTAGAGGATGTTAAGGCACTGAAAGGGAATGCTTTTGACACTCTTCCTCTATTCAGGGTTCAATATTTCAAAGACAGCAGTTTTACAAATATAGTTAAAACATCAATTACACCCAGAATTGATTTTGATCTGGGCGACGAAAAGGGAACAGGTTCACCAGATGCATCAGCTGGTATTGACAAGGATAATTTCTCCATCCGGTGGGCTGGTTCCATAAGGCCGTCTACATCAGGCAGCTATACCTTCTATGCGGACAGCGATAATATAGCAGGTATATGGGTCGGCAATACAAAGGTTGTTGATAAGACCGGCAATAGCCGTGAAGAAGTAAGCGGAATTATAAATTTAACAGCCGGCCAGCAGTATCCGGTGAAGATAGAATATGTCCATGCCGCAGGCAGTGCCAGCTTGCACGTTAAGTGGGCGGGTCCGGGCCTCGTAAAAACAGTACTGCTGCCAGTATTAAGTACAAGTCCGGTAACCGCTGTTTCATTGAATAATGACACCCTTGTACTTGGTGTGGGAGACAGCAGGAAACTGTTTGCAAGCTTAGAGCCTTTGGATGCGGCAAATCAGAAGGTTACATGGTCCACTGACAATCCTGCATTTGTAAAGGTTGATCAGGACGGAACAGTAAAGGCTTTAGCAGAAGGTTCAGCAGTCATAACTGTAACAACCGAGGACGGAAACTATACAGATACCTGTACTGTTACTGTCACCAGGAGCTCAAAATTCGGTAATCCAATTGTACCGGTGAGCAGCGGAGCAGGTTCGGCCGACCCCAGTGTAGTATTTAAAGACGGTTACTACTACTACTGCAAGTCTGAAAATGACGGAGCCATATTGGTAGCAAAGGCAAGGAGACTGCAGGATATCGGAACGGCACCGAGAGTGACAGTTTACACTCCTCCGGCCGGAACCATGTATTCCAAGGAATTATGGGCACCTGAGCTGCAGTACCTGAATGGAAAATGGTACATATATTTTGCTGCGGATAACGGCAGTAATGCCAACCATCGTATGTATGTACTGGAAGGAAACTCTCAGGATCCACAGGGCAGTTACACATTAAAGGGCAAAATAAGTGATCCCACCGACAAATGGGCAATTGACGGGGCTGTGCTTGAAAATGACGGCAGGATGTATTTTGTATGGTCAGGCTGGGAAGGCAATGTTGATGGAAGACAGGACCTGTATATTGCACCTATGAGCAATCCATGGACCATCAGCGGTGACAGGGTGCGTATTTCGTCACCTGAAAAAGATTGGGAAAAGAAAGCCGGTCCGGCATATATCAATGAAGGACCCGAAATACTGATGAAGGATGGAAAAATATTTATAGTATATTCTGCCAGCGGCAGCTGGTCCGATGACTATTGTCTGGGTATGCTTACCAATACAGACGGAGATGTTTTGAATCCTGCAGCCTGGACAAAAACAGGACCTGTCTTCAGCAAAGCTACAGGAGCATACGGAACGGGACATAACAGCTTTACCGTATCCCCCGACGGCACAGAAGACTGGATAGTGTACCACGCCGATAAAAATTCGGGCGGAAGCTGGGCCAACAGAAGCGTAAGAGCACAAAAGTTTACCTGGAATGCAGACGGCACTCCGAACTTTGGAACTCCGGCAGGATATGGAGAGCTCATTGAACAGCCTTCAGGTACTCCTGAAGTCAACAGGTATACATACGAGGCCGAAGATGCTGTAATTGGCGGAAATGCTAAAATTGTAGAATCAGGCAATGCTTACGGAGGAAAGGTAGTAGGAAACCTCAATACTGTTGACAGCGACTATGTACTTTTCAATGTGAACGCCACTAAAGCAGGAACCTATACCCTGACTGTAATGGCTGACAACGGAAGCGCTGAAGGACTTGCAGAACAGAAGGCAACAGTAAATGACGGAGCACCTCAGACAGTTGCTTATAAGAATTTCGGCTGGGGCAATTTCAATCCTGCTTCGTTGACTGTTACACTGAAAGAAGGATTGAATACAATCAAGCTGGCTAAAAAGACCGCTTTTGCCCAGATTGACCGTATAGTGCTTGAAGAGCTTGAAGACAGCGGAGTGACTGTACCTGTTGAAGCCTTAAGCCTGAACAAACAGAATATAACTGTAACAAAAGGTCAGAGTGCGACAATTACGGCATCCATAAGACCTATAGCCGGTACAAACAAGGCAGTAACAATTTCAACTACAGATAATCAAATTGCTGCTGCAGTTAAAACCGGAGAGGACATAGCATCCGGAACAGTAACCATCACAATAGACGGTATTGCTCCAGGAAGTGCAATAATAAAAATAGCAAGTGCTGAAAATCCTGAAATTTATGCCGAGTGTGAAGTAGCAGTCCGCGATTTGCCTGCCGACCCTGATTTGTCAGGATATACGGTGGATAATTTTGACGGAGCAACTCTGGATACAAGCACCTGGTCAATATGGAATGAAACTCCGGAAGACTGGAGTATCGGTCAGGGGGCAGTAACAATTCATACACAGCCTACAGATGTATATCAGGATAATAACAGTCAAAACAATGTTTTCCTGAGATCAATACCTGCAAGCGGAGATTTTGAGGTTGTTACAAAACTTACGGCGCCCATTGCTCTGAATCACCAGCAGGCAGGCTTATTCGTATGGAAGGATGCCGATAATTTTGTAAAACTGGCTCATGTGTGGGTTAATGGCAGAACGCTGGAAACCGCTTATGAAGTTTCAAGGACATATAAAAAGCCCGGCAATTTTGCAACACACCCCGGAGGAGATACTGTAACACTGAAAATCAAAAAGCTGGGCAATGTGTATACGACATATTATTGGGACGGATACAGCTGGATACAGGCTTCAGATCCTGTAACAGCCACTCTCGGAACGCCTATAAAGGTGGGATTCTTCGCAAACAATATCGTTGCTTCAGGCGACAGGATAAATGCCGTATTTGAGTACTTTGCCATTAAAGAAATCAGCGGCGGAGTGGATTTGGACAGGAAAGCTCTTACTATCGGCAAAGGTGCGAGTTCAAAGCTTACAAACAATGGATTAAGCGGTGCAAATGTCACTTGGAGCTCGGGAGATAACAGTATTGCAACAGTGGATCAAAATGGTCTGGTAACTGCTGTCTCTTCAGGCCGGGTAATTATTACCGCCCAGTCAAAAGCAGGGGACTTCAAGGATAGGTGCGTTATAACTGTGCCTGAAACTGAAACGCAGCCTGAGGTGCTGTTCGAGGATGACTTTAGCAGCAGCAATTCCCTTTGGTCCATCTATGGAGGCACCTGGCAGGTGGTTAACGGTGAATACACTGTTAATAGCGGCTCAGGGTATAAAGCGGTTCTCAATAAGAACTTTACAGACTATGTACTTGAGGCTGATGTACAAATAACCGGCGGCACTGAAGCCGGTCTCGTATTCAGAGTTTCAAATCCGTCAACAGGTGCAGATGCCTTCAGCGGATATTACCTTGGCATTAATGCAGCTCAAAAATCAGCTGTGCTAGGGAAGATGGAAAACGGCAGCTGGACAGAAATAGCAAATAAGAAGCTGAACATAAAAGTCGGAGAATGGACTCATATGAAGGTTGTGGTGGATCAGGCCCATATTCAGGCCTTCATTAATGACAACCCGCTGAATGTAAATGCATATCCGAAATTTGACCTGGTGGAAAACACACATATAGCCACAGGAAAGATTGGCTTGCGTACATTTAATGCAGCTGCAAAGTTTGATAATGTAAAAGTATCTTCCTACAAAGCTGCTGACCAGGGCAAGACATATACCAATTCAGTACTGCCTGATACTGCAGATCCATATGTTCTGCAATATAACGGCACCTACTATCTGTATGGAACAAATACTGATACCGGTGATACAAACAAGTCCCAGGGAATCAAGGTGTACACCTCAACAGATCTTGTCAACTGGACTGACAAGGGCCTGGCCTTGAAAAATGAAGATTCATGGGGCAATAAATGGTTCTGGGCTCCCGAAGTTGTTGAACGCAATGGAACCTTCTATATGTATTATGCAGTTGAAGAAAGGCTTGCGGTAGCTACAGGCAAATCACCGCTGGGACCTTTTGTACAGGAGGTTCAGGAACCTATAAAGCCTGATACCGTAAAGATCGATGCCCATGTATTTAAAGATGACGACGGTAAGCAGTACCTTTATTTTGTAAGGTTCAATAACGCAAATGAAATATGGGTTGCAGAACTGAACGACGATATGAAAACTATTAAGGAAGAAACCATGACTTTTTGCTTCAGGCCGACTCAGGCATGGGAACAAAGCCAGAAACAGCCGGTTGCAAACATTAATGAAGGTCCGTTTGTAATCAAACACAATGGGTTATACTATCTGACTTATTCAGGAAACCATTTTGAAAGCCCTGATTATGGTGTTGGATACGCTACATCCACCTCACCGATGGGACCCTGGACAAAGTATGAATACAACCCGATTATGAAGTCCAACCTTGTTGTACCCGGTGCAGGACATCACTCTCTGGTATATTCACCAGACGGTACCGAGTTGTTTATGGTCTATCATACACACTATAACACAGGCAGCACTGAGCCAAGAAAGCTGTCAATCGACAGGGTGCATTTCGTACCACAGGGCAATGGACTGCCTGATGCCATGGAAGTATGGGGGCCGACCGTAACTCCTCAGCCCATGCCATCAAACGGCAATGTGATTGCGCCGGTAACATCAATTACAATAGCCGGAGAAAATGGAGTTAATACTATTACAGCCTATGGCGGAACACTTAAAATGACCAAGGTTGTTACACCGGAAAATGCAGACGATAGTGTTATCTGGAGTATCGTCAGCGGAAGCGAATATGCAGCAATTTCGGCTGACGGTGTATTGACGGCGAAAGCAAACGGAATTGTCACAGTAAAAGCCGTGGCAAAAGATGGTTCTGGTGTTGAATCCAATGTTTATACGGTTACAATTACCAACCAGAACAAACCTGCCGAACCGTCAAATCCGCCTTCAACACCACCGGCTTCAAACTCCGGGTCGTCTTCGGGTTCATCCGGAACACCGGCAGAGACAAAGCCGCAGACAGCTCAACTGGATGTTAAGCCGGTATTGAACGGAACCGGCAGGACAGCTCAAGCTGCTGTAAGTTCAGAGGATTTGAAAAAAGCTCTGGAGGCGGCAAAGCTTGACAATGCAGGAAACAAGACAGTTACAATAATAGTTTCAGAAGTAAAAGGTGCGGAGCAATATGCTCTTGAGCTTCCCAAGACTTCAGTGACATCTGTTCAAACAAATCTGCTGAAAATAGACAGCCCGGTGGCAACAATAATTGTGCCCGGCAATTTGTTTAATACAAAAGATGTGAAGGGTGACAAGGTTGAGATTTCAATCGGTACAGGAGATAAGTCCAAAGTTAGGGATGAAGCTGCGGTTAAAACCATTGGAGACAGGCCGGTTATTGAAATCAAAGCTTCTGCCGATGGTAAAGCCTTGAAGCTTGATAATCCACAGACTGCTGTGACAGTATCCCTGGATTACAAACCTGCTGCCGGGGAACTTAAGAATTCTGAACACATTACAGTATGGGCTATTGATGAAAACGGAAATACAAGACCGGTACCAAGTGGAAAATACGATGCCGAAACAGGTCAGGTAACCTTTACGGCACACAGCTTTGGAGATTATGCCGTAGTGTATGTAAACAAAACCTTTAATGACTTGAACAACTACTTATGGGCAAAAGAAAAAATTGAAGTTATGGCAGCCAAAGGTATTATTAACGGTACGTCCGAGACAACATATTCACCTGCAAAGAACATTACAAGAGCGGATTTCGTAGTTCTTCTGGTTAATGCCCTTGGTTTGAATGCGGCACCGGGCGGAAATTTTGAGGATGTAAAAAAGGACAGCTACTATTACAATGCCGTTGCTATAGCAAAAGAGCTGGGGATTGTTACCGGAGTAGGAAATAATAAATTTAATCCTGCCGAGAGCATTTCCAGACAGGACATGATGGTAATTGCAGCTAATGCCATGAAGGTTGCAGGAAAAGCAATAAGCAAAGGTTCAGCCTCAGATATTGCAGGATTTAAGGATAGAGAGCTTGTATCGGCCTATGCTGAAGATGCTGCTGCCGCACTGGTTAAAGCTGGAATAATAGCTGGCAGCGGAAATGCTCTGAATCCGCAGAAAACTGCAACAAGAGCTGAAACTGCAGTTATTATCTACAATATTTACAACAAATAAGTATATAGTATTTAAAAAATGATTCAAAAAGAGGATGTTGACAGAGTAAAATCTGCAACATCCTCTTTTGCTTACAAAATTAACGCGTTGTAATAGTTACTTTAACGCGTTGTGCTAATTAATTTAATTTATACTTTACCTGGGTAATATTTTTATAT
>JAEVZU010000164.1 GCA_023392075.1 Bacillota bacterium
CTGGTTGGTAAAATAAGGACAAAAAATAGATGCATTAAGAGAGTCCGGACAAATATCATCACGGGAGGTTCATGAATCTCAAAACCGCATATTGGAAATCATGAAGAAGTTACAAATTGATGGTGAAGTTGCCTGATTGAGGTTGCAATACCTAGCGCTGATAAAAAGAAAATTTTTCTTAAATCGAAAAATTTTCTTTTTTTGCGATATAATAGAAAAATATGGATTAATAAAAAATATTTTCGTAAGGAGACAAAAGCGGTATGAAGAAATTATCAACTTTTATAATTGTTTTGATTGTGACATTTTTGACGACCGGTTATTCTACATCTTTTGCAGCATCTTCAGAATCGTATTTTTCAAACGACAAAGCACTTGACGGTATTTTTGCAAAGTTAGAGAAGGAGTTTCTCAAATATAAAAAAGATGAGGTAATACCGCTAAGGGATTTGGGAGCGATTATAACCGACGGAAGCAAACCAACCATAAAAAGGACTTCAAAGAAAATATCGGATAATCAAATGAAAGCGGCGGCTCAAGCAGCGTTGAACAATATAAGAGTGGCGGTTGAAGTAAAGGAAGAGGAGCTGGGAGGTCTCTCCTCACAAGAGTATAAAATTATTGCAGACCATCTTGATCAGCAGATATTTTTTGCCAGAAACAGTGATTATGGATGGGACTATGATGGTAAGATTGTAGAATTGAATACAAGATTTTCTGAATTTAATGAATGGCTGAGATTTAAACAAATGCCAGGCAACTTCGGAAGAATGAGTAAGGAAAAGGATGAAGTAAATCCTGCTGATTTGCAGGTTGGGGATAAGATCGTCCGGTACCTGAATCAATCCATTCAGAAGGGAAACAAGGTCAGCCCCGTTATACTTGAGCAATTGCCGGGGGCAGTTGAGAAACTTTTTAATGAAAGTAATTTATCCAAAATTATGGTTGGAAGAATACTGTCGGAAATTCATGCCGATATATATACTCCCGCCGATGAAGATTCTGATGCCGACCATTATGACGGTTCAAAATCTATCGATGAAATTATTGAAAGTTATGGAGCCTTGATAAGTAACCGTGAGAGTGATAGAAATAACGAGAAACTTATAGAGTATTACGAATATCCTGAGGATAAACCTTCGGTTAATAACTGGGATAGTGTAACCAGGCGCTTGGTCAATGGTGAAATTTCAGACACATTTAAATATGGATTTAATAAGGCTATAACTCTTGATGAATTGGCTAATTTATATTATGGAAAAAGAGAACTGGATGAAAAAATAGTCATTGATGATGACGGTGTGCCTGCAGACAGCCCTGATTATATTAAACTGGCATATATCTATGGCATGATAGATGATACTAACAACCTGGAAAAACCCTTGACCAGGCTCGACGCTGCGAGAATTCTGGTTAAATATGCAATCTATGAAAACTGGAGTGACTCTTTGAAGGTTACCGATTGCAACCAGATACCTTTGGAAGATCAAATCAGCGTAGCCAGCTGCATTAAAGATGGATTGATAAAAACAAGAATAGCCAAATTTGAACCAAAGAGCAGCTACACAAAAGAAGAAGCTATTTTGTCCTATTCTTCATATGGTTTTTCCAGGCTGAGAAGCTATAATATTCCTCTCAGCCTGAGCGAACCAGCAAAAATAATCGTCGGAAAAAATACAATTAACCTGTTGTTTGAAAATAAGCAGGAGATCCAGGAGTATTTTAAAAACCAATTTGAGGAAACAGTGCTCAGCGATATTAAATTAAACGGCAAATATACAAGGGTGGATACCGGCGGTGCCTTAATCGAGTTTTTTACTCCTGAAAACGGAATTAAAATTACCATAAAAAAAGGAACAACATATATTGATTTTGTTGAGGGAGGTTATGGGCCAAAATTAGGCTACACACTTGAGCCTAAAGTATTAAAGGACAATGAAAAAGCGGATATGAATATGCAGGTGGATTCTGTCATGAAAAAGCTGAATTCAAAGCTTGATGCAATCCTGGCCAAGATTATCAAGCCCGGAATGACTGAGGAACAGAAAGTAAAAGCCATTCATGACTATGTTGTCAACCATGTTACCTATGACATAAAATATCGGGATGAACAAAGTGCCGGAGGCGTTATCGTTGCCATTGACGAGGGAAGAGGTGTCTGCGGTGACTACTCCTTGCTGTTTAAGGACTTATGCCAGAGAATATCAATTCCATGCGTTTTTGAAATCGGAGATCCAAATATCCTTAACCATGCTTGGAATGCGGTATTTATAAACGGTGAATGGAAGTTTGTCGATACGACCTGGGATGACAAGGATGATGGAAAAGTACGCTATACATATTTCCTTAAAGACAAATTCACCTTTATGAATGATCACATGCCCTGGATGGGTGTTCCCGATATCAGTTATTATTCGGACGCTGATCTTGATCCCATGAACCTTAAAAGTCTTGAGGAGGTCAGGGCTTATTTGCTCAAGAATTTTTACTGGATTGATGGTTTCAAAATGACGTTCAGAGTAGCTGATAAAAATATAAAGCCAACCGTTGGATATTTGAAAGATGCATATGTAAATGTTTCATTGACCTATGATTCAAAAAATAATTTGTATACGGTTACTGCAAAAGCCAAAAAGTAATGATTCTGATTTTAGCTTTGAACAGGTTCCGGCAAGACTATTCAAGTAATATATAAATTAAACGGGGATTGGAATTTGCTAAGCTCATAAAACAGATTCCAATCCCTGTTCTGATTCTAAAGGCTGAAATTTATAGAAAGATAAAACAGGCATGGAGAACAGGTACGGATAATATCTTTAAAATAATTAACACTACTAATTAAAGAGAGAGGGTTAAAGTGAAGAAGATTCTTGTAATTGATGATGAGTTTGCTATCAGAGATTTAATTGAACTGGTGCTTAAAAGAGAAAATTATCATGTAAAAACAGCAGAGAACGGCAGAATAGGACTTCTGGAGCTGGATTCCTTCCAGCCTGACCTGGTATTGCTGGATTTAATGCTGCCCGATTATTCGGGCTATGATCTTTGCAAGGAGATTGCAGGGAAATCCAGGGTTCCTGTAATCATGTTATCTGCAAAGAATGAACCCATTGACAAGGTATTGGGTCTCGAGCTTGGTGCCGAGGATTACATTACAAAGCCTTTTGACAACAGGGAACTGACAGCCAGAATCAAAGTGGTGCTGAGAAGATATGAATACAACAAACAGGCTGAAAATGACGATACAAAACAAATTATATGCGGAGAACTGGCAATTAATCCTGAAACAAAGATAGTACTGAAGAACGGGTCTCAAATTTTCCTGACGGCAAAAGAATATAAAATACTTGAGACCTTACTGAGAAAGCCTAAAAAGATATTCACCAGAGATGAACTCCTGGAAATAGTTTGGGGTTATGATTATTTAGGGGACAGCCGAACCGTTGATATGACCATCATGCGGCTGAGGAAAAAATTGGAGGATGACGCTGAAATACCGAAATATATAAAGACCATTTACGGCTTTGGATATCAGCTTGGAGGTGACTCTGCTTGAAGTTTGCAACCAGGCTTCTTCTAAATTTTGTTTTCTTCTCGGTATTATCTTTTACTATCATTATTATTTCAGTCAATAAGGCCATAGATTATTTCAGCTTTGTGACAATTCAGAAGCAAATGATGGAAAGGGCCGACATGTGTGAGTTATCCTTCAGGGGAATCCTTGCAAAAAGTGAATTATCAGAATCCCCGGAACAAACTTCAAAGGTGGCGAAAAGTGCCCTGGAAGCTTTAAAGGCATCAGGAAAAGAAGTACGTATTTATGACAGCAAAATGAAGCTTTTAGGTTTGGCTGTGGACGGAATACCGGTTGACGGCGGCAATCCTGTAATTTTTCAGGGAAATATCAGAAATGCCCTGGAAGGAAATTATTCATATACTGTTGCAGATAATAAGCTGATTTATTTTGCAATACCAATTCAAGATAAATATTATCAAAATGCCTATGTTTTCGAGCTCGTGGAAAATATCTCTTAT
Source organism: Bacillota bacterium (assembly GCA_023392075.1). Taxonomy (GTDB): domain Bacteria; phylum Bacillota; class Clostridia; order Acetivibrionales; family DSM-1351; genus Ruminiclostridium. Next base: position 4,036 of record JAEVZU010000164.1, read on the forward strand.
TTCTACGATATTATGGATAAAATCAGATATGTATTGTTTATTGGTGCAGGGGGATTCATTTTTCTCATAACCCTCTCAAGCTTGTACATTTCCCGTAAAACTACCAAACCTGTAAAGTATCTTCTTGGTGCAACCGAACGGTTTTCAAAGCAGCAATTCGAGCATGTGGAACTAAAGAGGAAGGATGAACTGGGAATGCTTGCAGCAGGCCTGAATCAGATGGGAATTCAATTAAACAATTATATACAATATCAAAAGCAGTTTGTTTCAAATGTTTCTCATGAGATTAAAACACCTCTTGCCGCAATCCGGGGGTTTTCCCAGTATTTGTACGAGGGGGAAAAAGAGGATGATGAACTAAAAAAGGTATACTTTCATCTGATAAATGAATCAGAACGTCTTACAAAGCTCATTAATGAGTTATTGATGTTATCCAGATTTGATAAAGCGACTCAGGAGTTAAATTCCGAAAAGACAGATTTATCTGAGTTAACTGCCGGTGTGGCTCAGGATATGAAATCCAAAGCCGAAAAAAAAGATATTACAATTGAAATAGATCTGGAAAAAACGGTTTTTGTCCATGTTAACAGAATATTGCTGTCACATGCCATTGCAAATATTTTGGACAATGCGATAAAGTATTCGAGTGAAATGAGTCATATCAGGGTAAATACTTATATAAGACAAAATGAGGCAGTTATAAAAATAAGCGATCAGGGTATAGGGATTGATCCGGGTGACATTGGCCTGGTGCAGGAAAGGTTTTACAGAGCGAAAAATTCCAGGTTTGCAAGCGGTACGGGATTGGGGCTTTCAATTTGCAAAGAGATAGTTGAAAAATTTAACGGGCATTTGGAAATTGAAAGTGAAGTTGGAATCGGAACTGCAGTTTCAATTGTTCTTCCCCTGGCGTAATGTTACAAGAATGATACAAGTCTGTTATTACACTAATAAAATTTTAATCTATAATGACCTCATAAATTAAATAAAATAAATTTTTGGAGGTATAACAATGAAAACATTAAGAAAGATAGTTACAGTTTTTATGATTATGGTGGTTAGTTCGGCAATTATGGCAGGATGTGGGGAAACTCAGAACAGTTCCTCTGCGTCAACTTCCGGAAAGCCTGCGGCTGTTTCAACAGGCACATCTGAAAATACACCGTCCGGCAACAGTTCTGCTTCTACAGATTCATCCGGAAAAATTATAAAAGAGGGCACAATACAAAAGGATGGAAATGTTATTCTGAAAGAACTGGCATTTGTTTATAACGGAAAAACATTAGGGATTTCAGATATTGCCGACGATGAAAAACTCGAGAATATTCTGGGAAAAGCTGAAGGAAACAAAACACACACCTATTCCAAGGATGACGGGCTGAATATGGATCCGCTTATCGGTTTCACAGAAAAGCAGTACAAATTTAAGGGTCTTGATATAAAAACCATCAATGCAACTGAAGATAAAAAGTTTTTTATATTTCAAATCAAGATTACCGACTCAAAATATCCAACCGCGAGAAATATAAAAGTCGGAGACAGTGCAGAAAAGCTCAAGGAGGCGTATCCAGAAGGAAAATTCATCGGCAATGGAGCAGCTGGGGAAGAGGATGATTTTCAGTATCTGCCTGCAAATTATGTTGACGCAATGAAATTTCACGTAAAGAATAAAAAGATTGAAAGCATTCTGATGTATAAGCTTTTGGATTAATTTCCATGTAATGTTTGAAAGACAAATATAATACTGTCTTACCGGTGGTCATAGTGCGCGATACATTTATTTGTACTCGCGCACTATGATTTTTTATGTTGCTTTTCCCTCATTTTATTATGTCCCATTCCAGCCAATTACAGTAAATATGTATTTACAACTTGTTTACAACTCTGTGCCTGAAATAAAACATATTTATTCTATAATATTGTTATTGCTAATAATATGCATTTTTGACGGAGGTTGGTTCGAAAGACTTCGCCAATGCTCGTCTTCCAAACTAACCTGTGAATTTATGGCCGTGCGAAATATTTAAAGTATTTCGCAATACCAAAGTATTTTTCAAATACTTTGAAAGCGCACATGGCCAATTAACCTCCTTTATTCGCCACATTGCGATAAAGGATAATTACTTACATAACATTTTGTAGCCACAAATGTGGCTCATGGAGGTTAATATGGAAAATATATTGATAATAGAAGATGATCAGGCCATTTCAGATTTGGTACGCCTAAACCTGAATTTTGCCGGATATGGAAGCAGACAGGCCTTTTGCGGAATTGATGCCATAGCGGTTCTGGAGAAATTTTCTCCGGATTTAATAATATTGGATGTTATGCTGCCTGACATGGACGGGTTTGATTTACTGGATAAAATCCGGAGCAAGGGAGTACCGGTTATTTTTCTCACTGCCAGGAATAGTCTTAACGACAAGGTCCGGGGTTTGAAAATGGGGGCGGAAGATTATATTGTCAAGCCTTTTGAAGCTATGGAACTTTTAGCCCGTATTGAAGTTGTGCTCCGCCGCTTTGACAATAAAAATACAATAACTTTTGAAGATCTGGAAATAAATCCGGAGGAGCGGACTGTAAAAAAGGCCGGAAAAATCATTGACCTGGCAATGAAAGAGTACGAGCTGTTGCTGCTTTTGATCAGGAACAGAAATAAAGCCCTGACCAGGGAAAAAATATTGGAATTGGTTTGGGGGTATGAGTATATGGGGGAAACTCGCACAGTGGATATCCATATTCAGAGAATCCGAAAAAAGCTGGAATGGGATGAACAGATAAAAACAGTGTATAAATTCGGATACAGGCTGGAGGGGAGTTTATGAAACTTTGGCAGAAGGTTTTTTTATGTGCCTTCCTTTTGTTTGAAGCCGTTTTTGTAGCTGCATCAATTTATCTGATCGAACATAACTTTAACCGCAATTTGCAAAAGGAAGCAGAAAGGGGCTTGACAGAACAGTTTATCATATATTCCGGACTTCAAAACAACTGGACATACATAGATAATTTAAATCAAAAATTAGGATTGACCAGGGACAGTACCCGTTTGTTTCTGCAAACAGCTTCACAGGAATACGCAGGTTATTTTGATAAAAAGCTGGTATCTATTGAAATTTTGGATGAAAATAACAATACTGTGTTTAACAGCTTTAATCGGAAATTTTACGGCAAACGCGAGGAACTCAGTATTCCTCTTTCAATAGACCGAAAGTATATAATCCGTGATATAGACAATAAAAGCTACTTGTTTGTGACAAATGGACTCAAGCTGAAGGAGCATGCCTTTAAGCTGAGCTATATAAGGGACATATCTGATGTCTACACCGAAAAATCTGCCCAGTACAGCCTCTTTGTAAAAATGAACATTGTTATTACTTTAATATTGGCAATAGGCTTATACGTTATGATCTGGTATTTGACTCGGTCCATCAGAAGGCTGACACGCTCGGCACAAACAATTGCAGGAGGAGATTACACACAGAGGGTTGATGTACTGTCGGAGGATGAGGTAGGCATACTGGCAAGGAATTTCAATCAAATGGCAGATGCAGTTGAAGATAAAGTTGAAGAACTGGGAAGGATAGCCAGTAATAAACAGAACTTTATCGAATACCTCACTCATGAGCTGAAAACACCCCTTACTTCCATAATTGGCTATGCAGACCTGTTGCGCACATCCAAATATGATGAAGAGATTTTCTTCAACTCTTTAAATTATATATATTCTGAAGGTAAACGGCTGGAAGCTTTGGCATTCAAGCTGATGGACCTGCTCTTCATTGAAAATGAAAAACCTGCTCTAAAAAAAGGCAATGTTCAGCAGTTGTGTTCTGAAATAGAAGAGACACTGAAGCCTAGGCTTATGCAATTGAATATTGAACTGGCAATGGATATAGAACCGTATATGCTGCTGCTGGAGAAAGATTTGTTTAAAATGTTGTGCACAAATCTCCTGGACAATGCAATTAAAGCCTCAAAGGGGGGGGGACGAATATATTTAAAGGGATACCATACAGGGAAGGATGTTTATATTCTTGAAGTAGAGGATGAGGGGATCGGAATATCTCAGCAGGATATCTCAAGAATTTTTGAACCATTTTTTATGGTGAATAAAGTGAAGTCAAGGTCTCAGCATGGTGCCGGGCTTGGACTTGCCATATGTGCCCAAATTGTAAAACTCCATATGGGAAGGATTGAAATCGCAAGCAAACTGAATCAGGGTACAAAGGTAAGGATAATCTTTCCGGCAGTTTGCAACTAATTTACAAGTTATCGATACTTTCAAAATATGGCTTTTTTATAATAAGACTTGTAGAAAGGAAATGCGCAATTCCCAAATTTATATTAAAAAAACGGAGGTATAATAACATGAAATTTAATTTTAACAGTAAAGGCAGAATAGCTGCCGGAATAATAGTAACAGCAGCGGTAGTTGCAGGAAGTATAGGAGTATTTGCAGCAAATAGCATGGATGTCGTTCGGAAGGATGTACTGATGTCTGAAACCGGTACCCATAGCAATGTACAATTAATTAATACTGCACAAACGCTCATTGACTCACAGGGTACCATTGAGTATACCAAAACAAGTCACTTTATTACGGCAGACAACAAGTTCGATTTTGAAGAAAATTTCATCGACGAAAGATGGTTGGATCCTAAAACACTTGAAAACAGAGCGGATTGTAAAATAATATCAGGAGATAAAAATATTAAGGATTTTCACAGCACCTACCTGAAAAATAACGGTACTGATGCAGTTACCATTCAGAGAGATATTCAGGGTAATGCCGTAAGCGGCAGTATAACCAAAATGTCCCAGGTGGCTGCTGAAAAAAACTATGCTACATTTACAAAATTTAATGCTTTTTCCAAAGTAAAAGAGATAGGTTCATTACCGGAATGGAAGGACGAAGGAATTGAAAAAACTTCTGATGGAAAAGAGTTGAAAAAGCTGTCCCAGACTTATATGAATTCAAACCCTGAGAATGTACAGGTAAATACCCGGCTTATTCTTTATGTAGATACTGCTACAGGATTTCCTGCTAAGGAAGAGCTGTATCAGGATGTAAACGGAACAATGAAAATGATGTGGTATGAAACTTATGAATACAAGTATGTCGACAACGACGGAAAGTTATTTGATACCAGTGAAGTTAAACTGGAAGAGAAGTCAATGAACGATTAAATTACATTTGGCAGGCTAAAATTCATGTAAGTACTTTAGTAGGGGATGTCGGAGGACATCCCTTATTTTTATCCTGTAAATCATGCTTCCCGTTATTCTTTTTATATACACTTAATTAAAGGGATAGTATAATTAAAATAATTGTGATCCGGATTTGAAAGGGAGTGACTCAATATGAGATTGAAAGCAGGTATCTGCTCAGTACAGTTGAATGATCTGTTGGCAGATTGTGCTGAGCTTAATATTTTGTAGTTTGCTGACAGCTTCAACTGTACTGGGAGTCAATATTTAAAATTTATTGATAAAAGGGGTACAGTTATGAATTACTTAATCGGGATAGTTAAAAAGAATAAGATATTAGTTGGCAGTTATTTACTGTCGGGTATTTTAATAGCATTCTTAAGCAGTTTTAATGCAAATTATTTTCAGAAGTTGATAGACAGGTTCAGTGATGGAACTTTATCAGTAAGCATTATTGTTATTTACGGGCTTGCGCTTGTAGCAATATGCCTTCTCAACTATTTGGATGAATATCCTGGCCGCAGCCTGGAGCATGGCATTTTTCTGGACTTGAAGATGAATGCTTTGAAAAAAGTCGGCCGCATGGATTATCAAATATATCAGACAATGGGGACAGGCAGGCTGGTTCAGAGAATTGAGAATGGAGCATCGGCCGGAAAGGGTGTTTTATTTGATTTTTTATTTTGTCTGCTCCGGCAGCTGATTCCATCCATTGTATTCAGTATGTTTTTTATATACAGAATGGATAAAAGGGTAATGCTGGCAATATTTGCAGGTTATATCGCCGTATTCATCATAACGCATCTGCTTCTTAAGGTTTTATATCAAATAAAGGAACATATTCTGTCTAACGAGGAAAAAATGAATCATTTTCTGGTCCGCGGAATCATGGAAATGGTTGCGTTCCGTATAAACAAGAGATTTAAATATGAAATAGAAAAGGCTGAATCAGCAAAAAGGGAAATAGTAACCTCAAAAGTCAAAATGACACTTATACATGAAGCCTTTTTTACCATATTTGCTTTAATAGTCATTGTAATAAAAATTTCTGTTATCATTTACGGCTGGATAACAAAATCTCTGAGTATCGGGGCTATTATTGCACTTATATCACTGGTAGATAATGCATATACCCCAATTGCCATTTTTAACGTTTTGTTTGTACAATACAAACTGGATAAAACAGCATATAAGCGATATGTGGAATTTTTGGATGCACGGAATGACGAACAACTGGGCAAAGGTGAAAAGATAAGATCATTAAAAGCAGATATTTACTGCAGAGGATTAAAATTTTCATATGAAAACAGGGTTATACTGGATAATTTCAATTTGCATATAAAACAGGGTGAAAATATTGCCCTTGTGGGAGAAAGCGGCTCGGGCAAGACAACATTGGTTAAATTGTTGGTTGGACTTTTAAAGCCCAGTGACGGCAAAATAACAGTTGATAATTATGATTTATCACAAGTAGACTTAAACAGCTATTATGATCACGTTACATATATACCTCAGGAGTCACCAGTATTTGACGGATCATTGCGGGAAAATCTGGTATTTGATAAAAAAGTGGATGACCGTGATATTATCAGTGTACTGGAACAGGTTGAACTGCTTGATTTATACAATAAGCTGGAAAAGGGTTTGGATACCGAACTTGGCGAAAGAGGAATTACTTTATCGGTCGGTGAACGTCAAAGATTGGCGCTGGCCAGAATATGGTTTTCCAGGACGGATATTGTTATATTGGATGAAGCTACCTCAGCAATGGACAATATAACAGAACAGATAGTAATGGGCCGTGTTATGAAGTTGTTAAAGGAACAAACTGTTATTGCAATAGCTCACCGCTTGAATTCAATCAGAAATTTTGAGCACATCATAGTTTTGGTGGAGGGGCGTATTACCGGTCAGGACAGTTTTGACGGATTACTGGCTGATAATGCTTATTTCAGAGAGTTATATCATGCCAGGGTCAGAAATTAATCTTACAATCATTCTAAACTAAACCCGCCGGGGCAGCGGCGAGATAGAGTATCACTGTTCCGGCGGGTTATATTCAAGTCTGTCTACATTTATATAATCTTTTAATGATTTTTTTAAAAAGAATTCTTTCCCTCAATTTAATTATATCATATAAAAAAATTTAATATCAGCCTTATATTTTGGTTTTTTTCTATGTATTATAATATCCTACTCATAACTGGATAGATAAAAATATTTCCACGCTTGAGTTTTCTCATGCGGCCCCAGGGAACTTGATTTGTTGAAAATTAAAGTATTTGAGGAGGAATGTGATGCTTACCGACAAGGATATTTGGAATTATGAAAAGGCCCGTCTGACCAGAGTTACCGATGAAATAAAGACCCAGATTGATAATGGGATCAACGCTGTAAGTAATTACAAGAAGGAAGCCATAGATCTTCAAAGGGAGATGTGGGAAGATGTTAAACTAACACCCACCGATCTGTTTGATCTGGAGGGCGCAACTCAGGTATGGCAATATCAGACAGGGATAATGAGCCAGGCAAGAAAATATAAGTTCTCATTTGAGAAGGTTAGCCGCCTTGAAAGAATGTATCAAAGTCCCTATTTCGGAAGAATAGATTTTCTGGAGGATGGAGAAAAAGCCGCCGAACAGATATACATTGGCATATATAACCTGATTACGGAGAATAACAGGGAAATCCTTGTTTACGACTGGAGAGCACCCATATCCGGCATGTTTTATGATTATGAGACCGGTTCGTGCAGCTATGACTGTCCTGGAGGCACCATCACGGGACAGATGCTGCTTAAAAGACAATACAAAATCGAAAAATCGGATATAGTCTATATGTTCGACAGCAGCTTGAGTATAAACGATGAAATTCTTCGGGAAATACTGGGGAAAAGCACCGACAATAGAATGAAAACCATTGTGACGAGTATTCAGAGAGAACAGAATACAGTCATCAGAAACAGTGAAGACAGGATTCTTATTGTAGATGGTCCTGCCGGCAGCGGGAAGACATCCATTGCACTTCACAGGGCGGCATATCTTTTGTATAAATACAGAGAAAGCATAAAGTCTGAAAATATCCTGGTTTTTTCTCCGAACAATGTATTTGAGGACTACATTTCCAATGTGCTGCCGGAACTGGGAGAGGATAACATACAGAGGAGTACGTTTATTGGCTTTTTCGGTGATATTTTTGATGCAAAATTCAAAATTGAAACCATGAATGAACAAATGGAATACATCCTGTCAGGCTATGCTGACAGAACAAGACTGCGCAGCATAGAATTCAAATCATCACTAAAATTTCTGACCATATTGAAAAAATTTGTACAGCATCTTGAAAATGGAACAGGTATGGTATTTAAGAATCTAATATGCAATGGTACGGTTATAATAACTGCCGATGAAATTAGCAGGCTTTTTAAAGAGGATTACAGCTATCTCTCCTATGCAAAAAGACTTGAAAAGCTGCGGCAAAGACTTTTTTACCTTCTGGAGCAGTGTGAAGAAACCCGGGTCGGAGCAGCTCTGAAAAATGATGGGGAGGGGAATGATACAGATGCCGGGGACAAAACGCTAAATAAAAAAATAATGGAAGAATATGAGTCTCTCAAAATTGATATCATACAAATGACATCCTATGATGTTTATGAATTATATATGGAGCTTTTCCATAACATTGAGTTGTTTGCGCAGACGGATGACAAACAGGAACAGGATGATTTACGCGCATTCGGGAAATATACGGTCGGCAGGCTAAGTGAGGGTTTCACAAATTATGAGGATGCGGCACCGGTCATATATCTTAAAACTGTTCTTGATACCCCGGCTAACACAAAATCCATAAAGCACGTTATTATTGATGAGGCTCAGGATTATACAGCTATTCAATATGAAATTTTCAGGAAGGTTTTTGAGCATTGTAAAATGACTATCCTTGGAGATATAAACCAGTCTGTTAATGGATATATGAATATAGGCAGTTTTGAATTGATTTCGGATACATTTGATAAAAAACATTCCCGGAGCATTTCGTTGACTAAAAGCTACCGTTCCAGCAAGGAGATAGCGGATTTTTGCAAGCAGCTCCTTTCCGCCCAAAAGTATTCGGAACAGCTGAACAGGCATGGCAGCAAGCCTAAAATTGTAAAAATTGCTGGAAGCGGTTTATATAAAAGAATTGCAGATGATATCGTTCAGCTTAAAAACAGAAAGAATAATCTGATAGCCGTTATCTGCAAAACTGCCGTCCAATGTGAGGGAGCATATAAAGCAATCAGTTCATATGTTGATATAAGGCTTGTATCAAATAAAAACGAAGAATACCAGGGCGGTGTCATAATAATACCATCCTACCTTGCTAAGGGGCTCGAATTTGACGCTGTTCTGGTGAATTCCGCCGATGCAGCCGACTATTGGGGGGAGGAAGACAGCAGGCTTTTATACACGGTGTGTACACGTGCTTTACATGAACTTTATTTGTACTATTCAGATAGCCTGTCAGATTTAATAGGGAAAATGGAGGAGAGCTATTATCAAGAGGAGATTATCCCTGATTAGCCGTGTGATAGGAGACATTCACGCAGCTGATAGGATTTTACAACTCCATTACATCTCCCAAAGCCTGTATATGCTATAATAGGGGGCGGAGGTGGTTTGATGGCACACATTCTTATTGTTGAGGATGAAAAATCCATAAATGACCTGATTGCCATGAATCTTACCCTGGTAGGGCATACCAGCGAGCAGGCATATGGAGGCAATGAGGCACTGGAAAGCCTGAAACGGAGTTCTTTCTCTTTAATTATAATGGACATAATGCTGCCTGAAGTGGATGGTTTTGCCCTTATTCAGCATGTTCCGGAAAATACACCTGTAATTTTCCTCACGGCCATGGGCAATTTGTCAGACAGGGTCAAAGGGCTTAAACTCGGTGCCGATGATTATATTGTAAAGCCCTTTGAAACAGTTGAACTGCTTGCACGCATTGAAGCTGTTCTCCGTCGTACACACCGGTCTTTAAGTCTCTTTTCACTGGATGATACGGTTGTAAATCTGGAAAGCCGGGTAGTTACGGTGAACGGAAGTGAGATTGAGCTTACCCTCCGGGAATACGAGCTGCTGGAAATACTCATTAAAAATAAAAATATAGCCTTATCTCGTGAAAAACTGCTTAAAATGGCCTGGGAATATGATTATTTCGGGGAGACGAGGACAGTGGACGTCCATATTCAAAAACTTCGTAAAAAACTGAACTGGGAAAACAGAATCAGGACAGTTTATAAGATGGGATACCGTCTGGAGGTGGACCGGTGAAGTTTTGGCAAAAGGCATTTATAGGTATGCTGGCAGTATTCATAATATCAATCAATATTTGTTTATACCTTACTTCAAGGTACAGTTTTTCACTAAACATGAAAAGCGATATGGACCGGGCATCCGGTGAGTATCATTTTGTCATAAATAGTGTCAATGAGACTATGAATAGTATTTTCTACCGTGATGGAACCATGCCGGCGCCGGCATCGATCCGGAGCGTAATGCGCCCATATGCCGATTACTATAAAAAACAAAATGTATACTTTAAGCTGCAGCATTCCGGAGATACTGTCTTTACCAATATACCTGAAAGTGCTGCAGCAGGTATGAAAAGCACCGAAGCAGGCAGTGACGGCTACACAATAAAAGTGCTGCCCGGCGGCGGAATCAACTACCTGTATATATCAGGAAAAATAGGTGGACAGTTTGAGGATTATACACTTACCTATGTACGGGATCTGTCTGAACTCTACAATACTCACGCCGGGCTGACCCGCTACCTGATCACGGTCAGCTTATTGGTTGAAACCATGCTGGCAGCAATTCTTTTTTTAATTTTAAGAAGGCTTACCCGTCCCATAAAAACCATGCAGGAGGCTGCGAATAAAATAGCAGGCGGAGTTTATGACGGGAGAATAAATATACCTGGAAAGGATGAATTTCACGACCTGGCAGAGAACTTTAACCGGATGGCTTCAAGTATACAGGATAAAATCAATGAGCTGGATAAAAATTCGCAGGATAAGCAGAGGCTTATTGATAATCTTGCACATGAATTAAGAACGCCGCTTACAGCCATCCGGGGATATGCGGAGTTTCTTCAAAGTGCCAGCACCAATGAACAGAACCGTATAATAGCAGCCGGCTATATTGTGAGTGAAATCGACAGGATGAAAAACCTGGCATTCAAGCTGTTGGATTTAGCCCTTGTCAGAAACGGCGGCCTGGATATCGGGGAAATTTCACCGCTGGAATTGCTTAACCAGGTCAAAGTTGCAACCGAATCAAAATTAAAAGAGAAAAGCATTAGACTTAATCTTCGCTGCAGCCTTCACAGGCTAACGGGAGATAATGTTCTCTTACAGTCGCTTCTGATTAATCTTGTTGATAATGCGGTTAAGGCATCGGATGCTGATACTGAAATCGAACTTTCGGCATATATTGACACCGTACCAATACTGGAGGTCAGGGACCCGGGCTGCGGTATGGAAGAGGAACAGACCGAACTAATCTGTGAGCCTTTCTACCGTGTGGACAAAGCACGTTCGCGTAGTTCCGGGGGTGTGGGACTGGGGTTGTCGCTTTGCAGTGAGATCGCACGTCTGCATGGGGCCGATTTAAGAATAAGTTCCCAGCCGGGGAAAGGAACTACAGTAAAGGTTATTTTTACTACTCCCTTACAACTTTCTGAAAACTCCATGATACTTGAGGATGTATGATTTTATTGTAGTGCTACAATAAAACATTCAAGGAGATTAAAAAAATGTTAAACATCAAAAAACTGGCAAGTAAAACCTGGATACCGGTTGCGGCAGCGGCAATGATTATAGGCAGCAGCTCCGCAATGGTATATGCACTCAATGAGGATATACCAGGAAGAGTTTCTTCAAATGCGGCCGCTACAATAGCTGTCACTAAAAATAATATTCAAACTCAAGCTGACATGGCAGTTTCAAATGCAGGCTATACCGTCATCGATCTTTCAAAGAAAGGGCTTGATGACACCCAAAAAAAAGTGATTAAGGATAAGTTAAGCAGTATAAAAGGAATTACTCCGCAAGAGATAGATGAAAAGTACGATACAATCCTGTCCAATATGATACCGGGTGAAAAGGATATGTCGGCAGAGCAGGCTGCAGCATATGCGGCAGGTATCTTAAAAAAGGCCTATGGCCTGGATTTTACCGGCTACACTGCCGAAGTGTCATTTTCGAGAAATCCGGTTCCCAATACTGATAACTGGGGCGTAATCTTCCATGCGCCAAAGGAGACCAAAGCTACAGACAGATATTATGTCTCGGTTGATTCCGTAAAAGGAACCATGCTTGATGCGGGCTGCTACAACCTTGACTTTGACAAACAAGTAAAGAGTAAAAATGTAGAAGATCCGGAGTGGAAAGACAAAGCTGTTCAGGAAATTTCAAAGCTTTTACCGGCAAATGTGGCTGTAACAAGCAGTAAAGTTGTTGGAGCTACTCCCGATCTCGGTGTAGTGGTGGTATGCGGAATATCGGACGGTTCGGCCTATGCAGTCCGATTAGCCGGTGAAAATAAAGCGGCAGCGGCTTACCAATATTTCCCCGGCGGTTATGACGGAAGCTGGGATTATCATCCGGTAACACCTGACGGAGTGGGATAACGGAATGTTATTTTCAAAAGGCCCGATTTTGGAATTGATCCAATCGGGCCTTTTTTTGTATGGTATTGTATCCTGTGCCGTTGCAGCGTTATCTTTCAAGTTTGTTGAGAAACCTGTACTTGAACCGGTATATAAGATGAAAAAGTAACCGTTGAAAAATAATAATTCATATGATATCATTATAAACGATTTTGAAAAAATGGAGGGTTGCTTAACAATGGGCATCATCAGTGCTAAATTCTGGCTTGTAACTTTATTTAACTAATTGAATAGTAATTAAAGTCTCTGCTTGTGTAGAGTAACCGGGATTGGTCTGTCTGTTTTAGGGAACCTTATTAACATTGTCAGATTTTGTCTATGGTAGTATTCTAATGTAAACTTTTCACATTATAAGTTTATTTTATCAGTTTATTATGTAAATTGAGGTATTATACACATGTTAAAAGGGTGGAGTGAATCTGCCTTTTTTATTGTCTAGGAAAGTATAAATTTTTTAAATAATTTTAAGGCTAGAAGTATTTAAAAAACAGCATTAATAGAAAATAAGTAAAATATTTTCCAGACAATAAAAAACTTTTGAATTTATGCGCGTGCCAGATTTTCCTTAGCACATTACTGCTTAAAAATATTGTTACCATGAAAGGCACATGCGCAAACAAAAGTGGCTTTGCCACCTTTGTTATTATCCGGAAATTGTTCCTTATGCTAAACAATTCCGTAAAACACAAGCCGGAAATAAAAACTATTCAATTCTTGACACCAGAAAATTTGATCCGCGAAAATAATTTATACGGTCAGCTGGGAAGAATCTATACTATTAACAATTAATGGCACAGACTATCAATTTAATTTATCCTGATGCGGGAGCGGTAAAGGATATAAATTTTCATAACATTTTATGGCCGCAAGGCTCATGGAGGTTAGCTTGAAAGACTTCACGATGCTCGTCTTCCAAACTAACCTGTGAATTTATGGCCGTGCGAAATATTCAAAGTATTTGCCAATACTATGAAAGCGCACATGGCCAATTAACCTCCTTATTCGCCTTATAGCGGATGAGGAAGGAAAAGATTTCATCACATTTTATGGCCGCAAGGCTCATGGAGGTTAATATGAACGAAAACTGGAAGAAAAGAATTATCCTTTTTTTAACGAGTCAGACAATATCATTATTTGGATCTTCTCTGGTTCAATATGCAATCGGATGGTACATTATATTAAAAACTCAATCCGGTGTAATGACAACAATAGCTATAATTTGCGGGTTTTTGCCTACATTTTTCCTATCGCCGTTTGCAGGCGTATGGGCGGACCGGTATAACCGCAAAAAGCTTATTATTTTATCAGACTCTGTGATAGCAACATCCACACTTATAATAGCTGTATTATTCTTAATGGGATACGATTCAATATTGCTGCTGTTTGGAGTGTCGATAGTAAGAGCCCTGGGAACTGCAGTACAGACACCTACGGTCGGAGCCTTCATTCCACAGCTGGTGCCTGAGGATAAGCTCACAAGAGTTAATGCAACAAACGGCAGCATACAGTCAATGGTAATGCTTGTGTCGCCAATGCTAAGCGGATTGTTAATCAGCAAGGCATCACTTGAAGCAATATTTTTTATAGATGTAATTACAGCAGCTGCAGCAGTGCTGACGTTACTTTTATTCCTTAAGGTGCCAAGTCACAAAAAAGCTCTTCAAAAGCAGTCGGACAGCTATTTTGCTGATATGTACCAGGGCTATAGATATATTAAGGACCATAGCTTTATAAAAAAGATCATTTTCTTTAATGCACTGTTCTGTTTTTGTGCGGCACCGGCTGCTTTTCTAACACCTTTACAGGTCACCCGGAGTTTCGGAAACCAGGTATGGAGGCTTTCCGCAATAGAAATCGTGTTTTCTGTGGGTATGATTATAGGAGGAATTATAATAGCCACATGGGGAGGCTTTAAAAGGAGGATCCACTCAATGGTGGCGGCAACTGTTATCATGGGAATTGGTACCTTTGCGTTGGGTATTATTCCGGTTTTCTGGCTGTACCTGGGCTTCATGGCTCTGATAGGTGTTGCAATGCCCATTTTTAACACTCCTTTTACGGTTTTACTGCAGCAGAAGGTTGAAGGAGACTTCCTGGGCAGGGTCTTTGGGGTTTTCAGCATGACCGCCAGCGTTATGATGCCTCTTGGAATGATGGTTTTTGGACCATTGGCGGATTTTATCAAGATCGAATGGTTACTGATGGGTACAGGTATTTTAATTTTCCTCGAAGGCTTTGTCATGCTGGGCGACAGGGTGCTGAAGGAAGCTGAAGCGCCGGCACCTGAAGCTGGGATTAAAGAATAAAAAAGTTGGTACGGGAGCACTATTACATTGTTTACATTTATTTCAATTGTTTCAGTTTTACGACACTCCTTTTTATAGTTAATTTACTATTGACACTTTTGGACTATAGTAGTAGTCTATTTATATAAACTATTACTATAGTCTGAGATTGTAAAGGGAGGTAAGCTATTTATGAAATTTATTAAAGGAAAATCCTGGCCAATTTTAATGATTACCATAATTTTTGTGGTAATGTCTGTTTTATCTACAACCAGCTTTGCAGAAGGAAATTCTGCCGCCTTGGAGGCACGGGAAGCGGTGAGAATAATTTCTGTGACAGGTACTGCGGACATCATGGTTATACCTGATGAAGCCGTGTTTTCTCTTGCAGTAGAAACAACCAACATGGATATTTCAAAGGCAAAATCTGAGAACGATGCAAAAATTAAAAAAATTAAAGATATTGCAAAAGATATGAATATAGATCCAAAATACATGGTGACAGATTATATTAATGTCAATCCCAAATATACATATACGAACAGCGGAGAAAATGTTTTCAAAGGTTATACGGTTCATAGAGGACTAATAATCACCTTGAAGGATCTGAAAAGATTCGATGAACTGCTGACAAAACTTCTGGAAGCAGGAGCAGATTATATTCAGAATGTACAATTCAAAACTACACAACTGAGAAAATATAAAGATGAGGCCAGAGCCCTTGCTATAAAAGCTGCCAGGGAAAAAGCCGAGGCTTTGGCAAAGGAACTTGGACAGACTGTGGGTAAGGCGAACAACATCCAGGAGATTCAGGAAAATACCTATTCCTACTACGGATCTTGGAGCTCTGCGGGAACCGGCCGGGGCAGCAATGTTTTATCCAATACAACTTCAAATGCACAGGTAATTGGCACTCAGATTACAAACTACGAGGATTTTTCACCTGGACAAATAAAAGTAAGTGCAGGAGTTTCAGTTATTTTTGATTTAAATTAAGAAATTTATAAGATTTATCCAAGGGATTTTTTAAGGTTTGAATTTTAGAATTATTCCTATAAGAGCGAGCGGAGGAATTTACTTCAACGGTACATTCTTTCGCTGCACACAATAGGAGGAATTCTAAATTGAGTAAATTCAAAGAGATCAGTTGGCAGCTTTTGCTGTTATTATCAATACCAATAGTAAAAATATTCTACGTGCTTCTTAATAATCCGGGAAGAGGTGCAATAAGCCTTGTTACTGACATTGACCGTAATATCCCCTTTCTTAAAGGCTTTATTGTACCTTACATCGGATGGTATTTTTTTATATTTGCAGTATTGATTTACTTTTGCTTTAAGGACAGGAAGATGTACCATAAGTCTCTTATTGCCATCAACTTGGGTATTTTGGTGTGTTATGCGGTTTATATCATCTTTCAGACAACAGTACCAAGACCTGTATTAACCGGAGATGATATATTTACAAGACTTGTGGCGTTTATTTATTCGGTGGACCGGCCTTACAACTGTTTTCCAAGCATCCATACCCTGATCAGCTCCATATTGATTATGGCAATAAATAAAAGTAAAATTAAAAAAAGCAGGAACACTGTAATTATTACTGGAGTGGCAGTATGCATCATACTTTCCACGCTGTTTGTCAAACAGCATGTAACTCTTGACGTGGTTGCAGCAATACTGCTTGGGAGAGCAATCTTCAAACTGGTGTATGATTTTGACTTTGAGAGGGTAAAAGGATGGTTCAGGAAACGATACTCGTTGTTGATGATGAAAAGGAAATTAGGAACCTGATTGAAGTTTATTTGAAAAATGAAGGATATAAGGTGCTGAAAGCATCAAACGGTCTGGAGGCACTTGAAATCATGCAGAATAACAGGATACATCTGATAATCCTTGATATTATGATGCCGAAAATGGACGGCATTGAAGCCTGTATGAAAATAAGAGAAAAGAATAACATGCCTATAATAATGCTTTCGGCTAAAAATCAGGACATGGATAAAATACTCGGTTTGAGCTCCGGAGCGGACGATTACATGTCAAAGCCCTTTAATCCAATGGAACTTGTAGCGCGCGTAAAATCCCAGCTCAGGAGATATATGAAGCTGAAAAGCATCGATAAACTTGACGAAGACCTGCTGGAGATAGATGAACTTGTTATCAATGTAGCCTCTCACGAAGTTAAAGTCAGAAATGAGGATGTGAGACTGACGCCCAGAGAATTCGCTGTCCTGGAGCTTCTTGCCAGGAATCCGGGCCTGGTTTTCAGTATTGAGAGAATTTACGAGGCTGTTTGGAATGAAGACTTCTACGAGGCTGAAAATACGGTGATGGTCCACATTCGAAAAATAAGGGAAAAGATAGAGGAGGACCCGCGCAAACCCAGATATATAAAAACCGTATGGGGGGTTGGTTACAAGTTTGAAAAACCTGTTTAGCATGGCGAGTATAAAAAAATATTTAAATTTTATTAAGGGAAAAATCCTGCAAAGCATCAGAATCAGACTGATGCTTGTTGTGTTGTTGAGCCTGGCCTTTACAATAGTTGCAGTTTTTGCGGTTGAAAGCTTCTTCTTTACTAAAACGTTAAGCTCAGACGGCAAGGATCTGGACAGGCTTGACAGGGAATTGAGCAGGCTGGTTCTGGAAATCAGGCGTTATAACGGTGATAAAAGTCTTGGAGATTTAAACAGGATACAGGAGATCATGGACAAAAAGGTTAAATATCCGGGACTTCAGGTGAGTAATGTGAATTGCTATCTGGTTGATTCAGACGGTACTGTAATATTACGATCAGAGACTTTGCCAAAAATAGGTGAGGATATTTCATACATCATAAAAGACGCTATAAATTCAAAGCTTGAGAAAACCGGCAAAGTAGACGGGAACTATTACAGATATGACGAGATAGTTTTTGTTGAACGTATGGACTTTCAAAACTCAAAGGCAGTGTATGCAATTATGGAGGGAATCTCAAAGCGTGAGATAACTGAAATGGTGGAAGACAGCAATTTGATACAAATATTGGTGGCGATTGTTGTTTTTGTACTGTCCTTTTCTCTGCTGACCAGAAGAGAGGTTGAGTATATAGAAGAGCTTTCATTAGGGGTTGCCGAAATCACAAAGGGTAATCTTGATTACAGAGTAACCCTGAAAACCATGGACGAGCTTGGGCTGCTGGCGTCGAGGATAAATTATATGGGAGAAGAGCTTAAGCTGAAAATAGAAGAGGAAAGAAAGGCGGAGAAAACAAAGAGTGAGCTGATTACAAACATGTCCCATGACCTGAGGACTCCGCTTACCTCTATTATGGGCTACCTTAGAATGCTGAAGGATAAAAAGTATGAGGACTGTAATCAACTGGAGGAGTATATTGATATTGCATATGCAAAATCCGAAAAACTGAAAACACTGATAGACGACCTGTTTGCTTATTCAAAACTTGCAAATGACGATACAATACTATACAGGCACAAGCTGTGCCTGAATGATATGCTGGGCCAACTGGTAGAAGAGCTCACGCCGGTTGCCGGTGAAAGAAACATGACACTGGTAAGGCAGATACAGAACGAAAGAATAATGGTAGAAGTGGATCCGGACCAGCTGGTGCGGGTGTTTGAAAATCTTATTTCCAATGCGATAAAATACGGATATTCTCCGGGAGATATAGTGATAAAAATGACTTCAGACCAGGAAACAGTCAGTGTGGAAATTTCCAACAAAGGGGACAATATTCCACAGGAGGAGCTGCCATATCTGTTTGACAGATTGTATATGGTTGACAAATCCAGATCCTCCGCTGAGAATGGTTCGGGTCTCGGTCTTGCAATAGCAAAAAGTATTGTTGATCTGCACGGTGGCAGTATTTGGGCCGAATGTGAAGGAAACGGGATCGGATTTTGTGTTAGACTGCCCAGGCTGGGGAAAATATAATAAATGCAGGTAAGGAGCGGCCTTCCTATTCAAATTCTCTGAAGCCCATTGCATTATAGTCGCAAAGGGTTATTGTAAATTTTACCTTCAGGTTATGGTCTTTCTGAAATTTATAAATTGCCTTTTTTAAACTTTCTTCATATATACCGGTTGCTTCATCCGTAAAGTAACCAAGAGCTTTTAGCCGATCCTGTACAGCCAGAACGTCAGCACCTCTGTCGCCGGGTTTTAGATTCCTGAAGCCTGTTCCGAAAGACCCGAACGGTCCGTTTCTTATTATCACCGGAGTACCTGACGGGACTATATCATACAGCTCCCTGATGTCCTTGTTGTACATGCGGATGCATCCATGGCTGGCAGCTCTTCCGATAGAGTTCTGATTTGTTGTGCCATGGATTCCGTAGCTGCCCCACTTTACGTTTAGACCGAGCCAGCGGCCGCCAAAGCTTTTTCCCCACTTTCCCTTGTCTGTTATCTCCCAGTCTCCGATGGGAGAGGGTAAGTCGGGTCTGCCGGATGCTATTGTATATTGTTTTATACATATGCCGTCCTCATAGAGATATAGTTTCTTTTCATCTATCTGAATGAGTATGGAATATTTAAGATCTCTGTGTATTGTTTTTTCAGCGTTGTTTTTGCTGATTATCAGAAAGCTGAAGATATTTACTGATATAATTGCAATAACCAATAGTATCTCCAATAATATGTAAAGAGTATTTTTTTTTACTAAAAATATCATAATTGTAATTCACCTCTAATAGCCTGCAGCATCTAAAACGTATATTCTCCAGCGAAGGGAATTTTTTCGGGACAACGCAAGTTCTGGAGAAATTTAACAGCCGCATCACATGAATTTGGATGTTACAGACTATTAGATATATATGCTGATTTTGTTCAAAATTGACAACACAATCTTTGTTCTGTATGATTTTACTTAGCTAAACAAGATGTTATTAATTTTTAAATAAGTAAGATAGGTATAAATAGAAGAAATGAGATGAATTATGATAAAGATATATAACCGTAAAACCGGAGAATATGAAGTTGAGAAAGTGGCCGGTGGAGGTCTGCTTAATGCACTGTATACTACGAAGGCCGGCAGGCTGGGTCTTGAATTGCTGGTCAAGCGGAAAATATACTCAGCCCTGACAGGCTTTTTTTGTGATACCGAACTCAGCAGAAAGAGCATCGCCGGTTTCGTAAGAAACTTTTCCATTGATATGGAGGAGTGTCAAAACAAGCTGGAGGACTTTAAAAGCTTTAACGACTTCTTTGCCAGAAAGCTCAAAAAAACTGCAAGGCCTTTCGATAAGCCGGCAGAATATCTGCTGTCACCGGGTGATGGCCGCCTTCAAGCGTGGGAGAATATTGATTCCGATAATGTTATTCAGATAAAAGGTATGAGCTACAGCCTTGCAGGCTTATTGCAAAATCCGGAACTGGCCGGAGATTTTGACGGTGGAACCTATATAATCTTGAGACTTTGTCCTGTCGACTATCATAGATTTCATTTCTTTGACAGCGGAGTGTGCGGAGAGCCCACCAGAGTGAGAGGGGAGTATTATTCTGTAAATCCCGTGGCTCTGGGTACAATTACCGAAGTGTTCTGCAGGAATAAACGGGAGTACAGTATTTATAGAACCGACAATTTTGGAGAGGTGCTATATGTTGAGGTGGGAGCTACGTCGGTGGGGTCCATAATCCAGACTTATACCCCCAGCGGCAGGCTGGAAAGAGGCGACGAAAAAGGGTATTTTAAATTTGGAGGATCAACCGTTCTCCTATTCTTTAAAAAGGGAAAAGTATTAATAGATAAGGAAATCCTGGAGCAAACAGCTGCCGGTTTTGAGACCAGAGTTGTGGCGGGTGATACAATAGGAAAAGCACAAAATGGCATTAAAAACTGTTAGATTTTATATTGTTAATAGTCCTGTATTAGTTTATAATGAATTAAATTGGGTTTTTATTGTTGTTTTTTTAATACATTTTATATTGTTATTGGTTTAATGTTGCTTCAATGGGGAAGACCATAAACAGATAAATTTAAAATTTCTTATTACTAATAGTTTTAGTAAGGTCTTAGGGAGGGTTCGTATGAGTGACATAAAAACAATCGGTGTACTTACAAGCGGTGGAGATGCGCCCGGAATGAATGCAGCAATTCGTGCAGTTGTCAGAACCGGAATCTACTACGGTTTTAAAATGCTGGGAGTCAGGAAAGGATATAATGGATTGATAGCAGGTGATATTTCTGAAATGACTGCCAGAAACGTATCCGATATAATCCACCGTGGAGGAACAATTCTCCAGACAGCAAGATGTAAGGCATTTACAACCGAAGAGGGCATGCAGAAGGCTATGTCCATATCAAGAGCTTTTGGAATGGATGCACTTGTTGTCATAGGTGGTGACGGTTCTTATAAAGGAGCAAGGGATTTCAGCAAATTCGGCATGAAGGTTATGGGGTTGCCTGGTACAATTGATAATGATATTGCAAGTTCTGATTATACCATTGGGTATGATACGGCAATGAATACAGTTCAGGATGCGTTGGATAAAATCAGGGACACGGCATATTCACACGAGCGATGCAGCGTTCTCGAAGTAATGGGCAGAAGAGCAGGACATATTGCACTTAATGTTGGTATTGCAGGCGGAGCTGAAGTAATTTTGCTGCCTGAAAAGGAATTTGATTTTGATAAGGATATAATAAGAAAGATTATACAGGGAAGAAACAACGGAAAGAAAAACTATATCATAATTCTTGCGGAAGGTATCTCTGAGAAAATCGGAGGGGCCCTTGAACTTGCCAAGAAGATAGAGGATCTGACCGGTATTGAAACAAGAGGAACCGTGCTGGGATATATTCAGAGAGGCGGAAGTCCTACAATACAGGACAGGGTGATGGCCAGCGCCATGGGAGTTAAAGCAGTTGAGCTGCTCAAGGACGGTGTGTTCAACAGAATCATATCTGTAAAGGATGCTAAAATAGTTGACATAGATATTGATGAGGCACTTTCAATGAAGAAGGATATTGACCAGGATCTGCTGAGGATGAGCAATATTTTATCCATATAATTAAAGTTCATGAAAGTTTTTTATTAATGTATTCAGAACGGGGGAACCGGAAACGGAAGCCCCCGTTTTGTTTTGATATTGTTTATTGCCGGCGGGTGGCATGGAGTTCACCATTTACATGCCAGGTACTGCCGCTGTCTGTCGAAGTCCTGTTTTGCCAATGGAAGGTTGTCGGAGTAATTTCGGAAAAAACCCACTGGTTTACACCTGCTGAGGGCTTCTGATTTGTAAGTACAATAGTTTCACCGACCTGTTCGGCTTCCAGAAGGGTCATATGGTTTGCATATCCGTAACAAACATCCCATTTTCCTTTTATGGAATTGTAAAAACGCACTGTTGTTCCATACTCTGCGTCTGGTTGTGGATTGATTAACCTTTCCCGGCGGGAAGGACATATAAATACATCTTGAATTGCCTGCCCTTCGAGTATCCAGGAAAAGATCCATTCACCGAAAACGTGCCGTTCACGTTCAGTACCTTTTCCATCGATCCATTCAAAGTCCCACTCACCTGCGAATTGACCAAAGAGGTTTAATGAATCCGGTGTATTATTACTGCGGGAACCTACCAATACATCTTGAAAATCTGACATTTATAACACTCCTTTAATGTTTTTCTTCATAATAGCAAAACTATTACGACATCTGAGTGTCGTAGTTCTTGATAAATTTTTTTGCAGTTTCAATTAAAGTTTCACGGTAAAAGTCAGGTGCAATGATTTTGGCACTGTTGCCTAACCCCAGCAATAATGCCTTCCACATGGGTTCCGACGGTGGTACATTCAGATCCATGATCCATGATCCGTCGGTTTTTTGTTCGAATTTTGCGTCGGGGAAAGTCTCTTCAAGAAGATTTATGTTATCAGCGGGACACCAAACCAATATATGCTCACAGCTTTTATAATAATCCTGTTCATGTTCCTGAAGCAATTTTTCAACATCAGATATTCTTTCAAAATGCTGTTCCGCCGGTGCCAGCTTGTCCATACGGGCGACTTTAAAGGTGCGATAAGCTCTCTTTTGGACGTCATAGGCAAACAGGTACCAGGAATACCATTTGAAATGCAGTGCCAATGGTTCCACGAGCCTGTCGGAGTAATTTCCGTGTGTATCTCTGTATTGAAAAGAGATCTGCCGGCAATGCCCGATACAATTTTCCAATATACGATTGTTCGACTGTATTTTGCTCCCTTCCTTTGTAACGCCATAGTCAACAAAGATGGAGGGCAGATTGGAATCCGACATTGAGAGGTATTTATCCAATATGGTATCAAGGCGTTTATTTTCGTAGCTGGTGCTCAGACTTTTTAATGCCATGATTATTATATTGAAATCTTCTTTTTTAACAAATGAATTATGCAGTTTATAGCCTTCCAGAACGGAATATCCGCCATTGTAGCCGGTATCGGCGGTTATTGGTATTCCGGCCATTGTCAAAGCGGTAATATCCCGTTGTATTGTTCTTACAGATACGCCAAAGCGGTTTGCAAGCTGCTTGCCTGTCAATGCCCGGTTATTCAGCAGTAAAATGACTATTTCAAGTAATCTGTCAATCCGCAACACATCACCTCCACAAATATAATTATGGAGTATTTTGCGTATGCTTACAAGTTGATACGTAAGACTAATCAAAAATGATATCGCAATATTTGAACGCGGCCTGCATATCGCAGTCAACGCCTGTTGTATACGAGTTGTTGCCCAACAGTTCAAGTACATGTGGTATATTTGAATTATTGTGGAAAATTGCAGTATATAATTCATTACTTAGCCGTTGGGTTCTTTGAACAGCATCTGTAAACAGGTCAAGGAAGGATTTTGTACTTTTTACAGTATTGTCGAAAGGCATGCACCATTCCCTGTGGGATAGATTCAGGTAATCAAGTCCGTCTTCCACCTCCAGAGGGAAAATGAGGCTGGAATATAACGGGAATTTGTAAATCAGGTTATCAAAAAAGCCGATAAACTTTTTCTTTACACCGTGAGGATCCTTTAAAAGCTTTTCTACCAGCTGCATTTCCCTGATAGCCCTTCTCACTTTCTTTTTTTGTATGTCCGAACCGAATATCTCTTTGACTGCTCTGACATACATTTCACCTATCAGGTTCAATTCTGTCTCGTTTATCTTTATGAGTTTATCGCAATTTATTTCGTGTACCCTTTTATTGAAATACTTTTTACACAAAATGACATCTATGGAAGTTTCAAACCTTCGATGATAATATAAAAACAGGTTTTGATTTATATATTCGGGTATATCAAAGCCCGACCTGTAAAAGATATACGGATGACCTATACTGTCCATGCAGTTGTGACATATAAAACCTAATAGATATACGGTCAGTACGTCTTTGGCATACTCTTTCTGCCCGGCAATATAGTCGGTGAAAGCGTTAAATACCTTGTTTACTTTTGAAATGTGCATCGTTTGTCCCATATTTGTCTCAATACTTTTGGAAGACCAGGGCCAGATCTCGTAATAAAAAAGTATATCGGGACCTTGAGTCCCAAGATTAAACACGTTTTGGTGTTTTTGAATCAGTTTTTTGCATTCTTTGTTTTCCAGAGCTTTTATTGCCTCCAAGCCGCATAAATAATGAGTTACAAGATTGGGCATGTTATCTCCTCTCCGGGTATTAAAGCTAAAATTATTATTTAATCGGACTTCCGCCTGAAGTTTTATTACGGGAAGTCGTTTTCACTGATAGTATATACGTATTTTGTACCCTAAAGTATGTTTTAATGAGTTAATTTGAATATTAATTATAAAAAAATATTGACATTTTACTTGATTGGTTTTATAGTTAGTTACATAAGTAATTAACCGTTTAACCGATTAACAGGTGGTGATATAGTGAATTTTGATTTTGATTCGGAAAAACCCATATATCTGCAATTGGCTGAAGAAATAGAAGATGCGGTGCTGTCCGGCGCATATCAGGAGGAGGCACAGATTCCCTCCACAACTGAGATTTCAGTAAGCTACAAAATTAATCCTGCTACCGCACTGAAGGGTATAAACAGATTGGTGGATGATGGAATAGTTTATAAGAAAAGGGGTGTAGGTATGTTTGTATCAACAGGTGCAAAGGACAAAATTCTTGACAAAAGAAAAGAGACTTTTTTTGAAGACTATGTTACGTCGATGATTTTAGAAGCCAGGAAGCTTTCTATTACAAAGGAAGACATACTGAAAATGTTGGAAAGAGGGTTTGATAAATGAGCTATATCGAAATAAGGAATATTACAAAAGTATTTGGAAATACAACTGCACTTGACAATGTTTCCCTGAATCTTGAAGCTAATAAAATTTATGGGCTCCTGGGCAGGAACGGCGCAGGAAAAACAACCCTGCTCAACCTTATTACAAACAGATTATTTCCGACATATGGCGAAATCCTGTTGGAAGGAGAGAAGGTTTTTGAAAATGATAATGCCCTGTCAAAGGTATATTTTATGACGGAGGCCAACTTTTACCCTGAAGGAATGACTGTCAAGAAGGCCTTTAAGTGGACAAAAGAGTTTTATTCCGGTTTTGATACCGATTATGCATTATCCTTATGTGACAAATTCCTGCTGAAAACCGGTAAAAAGATTAAAGAGCTTTCAACAGGTTATAAATCAATATTTAAAATTGTCGTTTCGCTTTCCTGTAATGCTCCGGTAATTCTTCTGGATGAGCCGGTGTTGGGTCTGGATGCAAATCACAGGGAATTGTTTTATAAAGAACTTCTTCAGGCATACAGTGAAAGGCCGAGAACAATAGTAATATCAACTCATTTGATAGAAGAGGCCGCTGATATAATAGAAGATGTTATAGTCATAAAAAACGGTAAATTGATTATGCAGGATTCAGTTGAAAAAGTTCTTTCGCAGGGATATTCGATATCAGGAGCTGCTTCTGCCGTAGACAGCTTCATACAGGGAAAGACAGTGCTTGGAGTTGATACGCTTGGAGGACTTAAAACCGCATATGTCCTTGAAAAGGCCGAAAAGGAAAAAATCCCCGCCGGGCTTGAGATATCAAAACTTGATCTTCAGAAGCTGTTTATCCAGATGACTAATTAATGATAGGAGAAATGAATATGAGATTGAAATCGGTTGTCAAATATTATATTTCAGATATAAAAGCAAGTGTAGCCATATTTTATATCATTATGGCTGTGGTTATTTCTATGATCGGTATTGCGGTAAATGTTACGACAGGTGAAGGTGAAAGTTTCTCCGGCGGCGGGGAAATGGCTTCAATGATTTTTCTGTTCATTGCGGGGCTTAACTCTTTTAAGCAAAGCTTCCTGTTTTTATCAGTAAACAGTATTCCAAGAAAGCTGCAATTTAAAGGTTTTTTGCTGGCCGCGCTGGCGGTGTGCGGAACCATGGCGGCAATAGATGCCGCTTATTCCAATATTTTTTCACTATTCATTGATTACAGATCAACCTTTCTTCAGCTGTATGGGGAATGGGCGGCGGGAACCTCCGGAGCTGTGGTGGTTCTGGTAACTTTCCTGTGGAATATAACCGTCTACATTTCTGCCTACATCGGAGGTTATTTAATTACTAATATCTATTACAAAATGTCAAAGATAATCAAGATAATAGTGTCCATAGGTGTTCCGGTCTGGTTTACAATAATACTTCCGATTATAGATGCTTCTATAACACACGGGAGAATATATAAATTTATCGGAGACATTTTCCTGGTTTTTGGAGGATTGAAATACGGTGTAAATCCGTATATCCCGGTGTTGTCACTTACTGTTGAAGCTGCTGTTGTGGCCATTTTATGCTTCCTGCTGGTAAGAACGGCCACAGTGAAGGAATAGACAGCTTGGAAAACTAATGACAAATGTGATGACAATGTATGTATATAAATATGCGTGTATTGATGTGTGTATATTGATGGGCCTGCCCGTACCGGTAACAGTATAGGCAGGCCTGTTCTGCAAAAGGCTTATTTTAACCGGTCAATGTATTTCTGTAATCCGGCGGATACTTTTTTGTTAAAGCTCAATGAAATACTGTGCAGCTCTTCAGCCTTGCTTTTTGAAAATACTGCAACGTAATCTGCATTTTTGTTAACATCCGCATCAAAGGAAAAATTCAAAAGCTCCCGGATTAAATTTTTGTCGGTGATTTCAATAGGTTTATCGGAACTATAGATACCATCATATATGATATTTTTTAGTGTGACAAAATCGACTTCCTCCGGTTTTATTACTACTTTTTCAAAGAGACCTTCCTTCTTCAGCCAACTTATAGTATTTGTAAAGCTGCTGCGGATATCATAGGAAATCACCCTGTCTTCGTTATCCATGATATCAATGTATAGTACACGTTGGGACTTAGATATCAATTCATTATATCCCAGTTTGTTTATATCTCTCCTGAGGGCTTCCTTAAAAGACTCCAGCTGATTTTTTCCGGAAACGACAACCGGGTTCCGGCGTATGCGATTGTCGGCAATTTCGATATATTTCAAATCAGCCGGTTCCTGATAAAGAATAGGAAATCTGCCCTCCAGGTATTCTTTACTTTCAAATATGGGGCCAAGTGCGGAGGCATAAAGGCTGGTATCAAGGGTATACCTCCGGACTATTGTTTTACCGTTTTTAAACTTATAGGCCAGATAACTTGAGTAACCTTCGGTGCTCCTGTTTTCAAGGATCAGCTTATGGAGTCTGGTTATGTTTTCAAGGTTCTTTATATCTCTGTAGACGGTTGTATCATTTGTATAAAAATTTTTAATATTAACATAATCCCTTTCAAGCCAAAAGTTAATATTGCTGCCAAGATATGCTTCTTCAACATCGGCTGGTTCGGGAACATTATTGACATAGCCTGTGATATCCAGCCTGATACACAATAGCAGGGCGCAAAGTACAACGGCATAACCTACGTACCCTTTCCAGGTATCCAGGATCTTAAAGGTTTTATTAGTTATCATTTGAACCGCTGCGTATGACAGCAGTGCACTGGCGAAATAACCGAAAACCTGAAAAGACAATGAAATGAAGGTTCCTTGAATTACTCCGAAATATGCTCCGCCCAGCAGTGTTCCGCAAAAAGTTACACCAAAGACAAAAAACGGCTTTAAAGGTTTAAAGGTGATAATATCTCCGGAGGTTTCAGGTTTTCTGAATTTAAAGGCGGCCAGAGCACCAATGAACAAAAGAATAGTTAAAATGATAAAGAATATTATGGTTGTAGCCGTATATATATCATATCTGTTTTTAAAAAGCATAACCATTGGCATGAAATTATAAAAGGTAAGCTCTGAATAATTATCAAAACCGTATAGAAGCTGGCAAAGATGAATTCTTATGACTTCCGAAAAGAATACCGGCAGTACGTTAAGTATGTAAACAAAGGCCAGTTGAGCTATTGAGTTCCCGGTAAACATGCCCACAAAAACCGTCATTGCTATAAACATCATTCCTAATAGCAGCGAATTTAAAAACCAGTTTATTAAAAGGTGAACCGTATAATATCCTGACAGAGAGCTGAAGGTGTTGGCAAAAAACATTACTGATGCTGTAATAAAAAGCGGAGCTGCAAATAATATCAGGCAGGATAATATACTGTTAAAGAACAATGAGGCTCTGGTAACAGGCAGACTGTGATAAAAAGAAGCCGATCTGCATTTTTGGATGTACCTGAAAACCAGTACCCCGATAATGACGGGAAAAATCAGTAGCAGCAGCTGAGCTAAGCTGGTGCTGACGAAGCCGAGATCCTTTCTTATTTTAATTCCTAATACCTGACCAATGGGATAGATCTTATTATATTTCTGCATAAAATGATTCAGTGGAAGCGCGAACAGCAATACTATTGTATAAAGTGCACTGATCCACCAGAATCTTTTCAGATCACTAAGAAGCAAGCCTCCCTTAAAGAAGGATGTTTTCGATTTCATAGCCTTTACCCCCCAGTTCGTATATAAAAATCTCTTCAAGGGTCAGAGGGAGAATATCCATTATTACAGGATCTGTTGCTCTAACCTTTGAAATAATATTATCTCTATTGCCCCTGACAATGAATTGAAGAACACTTCCGCTGCAGGTCTGGCGGAGGATTTCTTCCTCTGTAAATAAATTCTGAGGGACAGTACCTGTATAGGCCACTTGAAGCTTGTGGATATCGGATTTAATATCGTCCAACTCACGTTCAACAATAATACTGCCATTAAATAAAATACCTACATGATCACACACATCCTCCAGTTCACGTAAGTTATGAGAGGAAACCAATACAGTGGTTCCATATTCGGCAACGTCTTGAAGTACAAGGTTCCAGACCTTTTTTCTCATAACCGGATCAAGGCCGTCCAACGGTTCATCGAAAATCATTACTTTTGGTCTGACGGATATTCCAAGCCAGAAGGCAACCTGCTTCTGCATACCTTTTGAAAGCTTTACTGTTCTTCTTTTTATATCAATAGGGAATGCCTGCTTCAAAGCATTGAATCTCTCCCAGCTCCAGGAGGGATATATACCGGCATAAAATTCAGCCGTCTCTTTAATGCTGTATTGTGAAAAAAAGAAAGGATCATCGGAGATATATACTATTTCGGCCTTGCATTCAGGATTATCAAAGACAGGTTTATTGTTAATTGTGATACTTCCGGTTTCATTTTTATATATTCCGGCCAGATGTTTTATCAGGGTGGTTTTTCCTGAGCCATTAGGTCCGAGAAGCCCGTATACCGAGCCCTGATCCACATGAATGTTCAGTTGGTCCAGCGCTTTGAAATTGCCATAGGACTTGTTCAGGGATTTAACGTCTATCATTTTTATTAACCTCCTTTTGTTTGTAAATATTTTTAATCATTGTCAGGACACTTTCTTCCGGTGTTTTTAGATATATCAATTCTTCAATCAGCCTGGACATTTCTGCCAGAATATCATCCCGGCGGCTTTTCTCGGAATTGCTGTCAAGCTGTGAAATGAAGTTTCCCTTTCCTTGGACAGAGTAAATGATTCCTTCGCTTTCAAGATCTTTATACGCTTTTTGTATGGTGTTGGGGTTTATGGTAAGCATTTGGGCAAGCTCCCGAACTGAGGGAATTTTTTCTCCCGGCTTCATTACACCGTTAATAACCAGTCCCTTTATTTTATCTTTGATCTGTTCATATATTGGTCTGGGATTTTTAAAATCCAGCTGGATCATAAATTGCGGATACCTCCTTTATTATGTCTAGGCATACATGGACAGTACTGGTAGACTGTAACATCTAAATTTATACCTTGCCGTCGGAAAATACACGTTTTAGATGTTACAGTCTACCAGTGCATCAATTGCATACTTAACTCATAAATATTGGTGATGAGTTGTTGTGTATTAACTGTACTACGAGTAGTAGTACAGTTAATACAGTGTTATTTTAATACCATAATTTTGAAATGTCGACAAAAAGATTACTATCTTTTTTATTAAACAAAGTTTAATACATTAGTAAAATGATATACAATAAATACATATTTACATTGTGAGGTATTGGCATGAGAAACGTTAAATATGTTCATACAAATTTGATAGCCAGGGATTGGAAAAGCCTGGCGCAATTTTATATTGAAGTTTTGGGGTGCAGGCCCACTTACCCTGAAAGAGACCTGGCGGGAGAATGGATAGATAAATTGACTGAAATTCCCGGCGTAAGAGTCAGAGGAATGCATTTGAGCCTGCCGGGTTATGAAAACGGGCCTACTCTTGAGATTTTTGAGTATTCTCCGGGAAATGACCGGAGTGACGGGCAGGCTATAAATTTGTGGGGCTTGGGGCACCTGGCCTTTCATGTTGACGATGTGGAAGAGGTGTTGGCTGCTGTGATTTCACATGGAGGGAAGCCTTTCGGAGAAGTCGTCAGAAAAAATTATCCTGAATTGGGGCTGCTGACGGCTGTTTATGTCAAAGACCCCGAAGGCAATTTCATTGAACTTCAAAATTGGAAAAAATAAAATCACATTATGGGAGGTTATATATGTTAAAACCTTTAATAGGCATTCCTATGGGAGATCCTGCAGGAATAGGACCTGAAATAACTGTTAAGGCCCTGGCTCATGAAAATATTTATGATGTATGCAGGCCGGTCGTTATCGGAGATGCAGGAGTAATAAAAAAGTCGGTTGAAATTTGTAAACTGGATTCTGAAGTGAGAGTCATTGAAAAATGTGATGAAGGTCAGTACTCCAGCGGAATTATTAATATTATAAATTTGAAGAATATAGCTCCGGAAACCTTCAAATACGGCATTGTTCAGGCACAGAACGGATTGGCATCCTATGAATATATTAAAAAATCCGTGGAACTGGCTGTAAATGGTGAACTGGCAGCCATTGCAACGACGCCTATCAACAAACCCGCCTTAAAGGCCGGGAATGTGGATTTTATAGGGCATACCGAAATTCTGGCCGGGCTAACAAATACTGAAGACCCCCTGACCATGTTTGAGGTGAGGGGAATGAGAGTGTTCTTCCTGACCCGGCATGTTTCTCTGAAAATGGCCTGCGAAATGGTTACACAGCAAAGGCTGCTGGATTATATAGGCAGATGTACCCGGGCGCTTGAGAGCCTGGGGATAGCGGATGGAACAATGGCCGTAGCGGGTTTGAATCCACACAGCGGTGATAACGGGCTTTTTGGAACCGAGGATATGGAGCAGATTGCCCCTGCCGTAGAAAAAGCAAGAAACCGCGGGTATAAGGTAGTGGGGCCGGTAGGTGCCGACTCGGTGTTTCATCAGGCTCTAATGGGAAAATACAATTCAGTGCTTTCACTGTATCATGATCAGGGGCATATAGCCACAAAAACTCTGGATTTTGAAAGGACCATAGCAATTACACTTGGATTGCCTTTCCTGAGAACTTCCGTTGACCACGGAACCGCATATGATATAGCGGGTAAGGGAATTGCAAGTGAAGTAAGCATGGTGGAGGCAATCCTCCTGGCGTCGAAATATGCCGGACCTTATTCACAATGGATTGGAAATAAATTGAATAAAATGTAATAAAATGACAAACCAGACTGTTTTTAATTAATCACGTATTATATAATTATATCAGCGCTTACAATTATTTAACTGAAAGACCGGCGTTTGAAATGAAATATTTAATTTTAGGAGGTTAATTATGGCAGATGTTATTGATTACAAAATCCTTGGAGACGATATGCAGATGGTAGAGGTGGAGCTTGATCCCTCGGAAGGTGTCAGAGCTGAAGCTGGTGCCATGATGTATATGGAAGACGGAATAATGATGCAGACATCAACAGACGGAGGTGCATTTAAAGGGTTTAAAAGAATGCTTACAGGTGAAAGCTTCTTTATAACCACTTTTTACAACACAAGTCCGTCAAAAAAGCATATGGCTTTTTCGGCACCCTATCCCGGAAAGATAATACCTATAGATCTGACAAGTGTGGGAGGAAGTTTCCTTTGTCAGAAAGATGCTTTTTTATGTGCCGCCAATGGGGTTGATGTTGAAATAGCCTTTACCAGAAAGCTTGGTGCCGGTTTCTTCGGCGGAGAGGGTTTTATTCTTCAGAGGCTTGTAGGAAACGGCATGGCTTTTGTACATTCGGGCGGAACCATAATTCAGAAGAACCTGCTTCCAGGTGAAACCCTTAAAGTGGATACCGGCTGTCTGGTAGCCTTCTCACCAAGTGTCGACTATGATATCGAATTTGTTGGAGGCTTTAAAAATGCACTGTTCGGGGGAGAAGGCTTATTCCTGGCAAAGATGACCGGCCCGGGTCTGGTTTATCTGCAGAGTCTGCCTCTTTCAAGACTGGCCGACAGGCTTACCTCGGCAGGTTCGCGAAACAGAGAGCAGCAGTCCGGAATCGGAGGCATCGGAGGAGGTATACTGGGCGGATTGTTCGGCGGAGACAACAAATATTAGTATATCGGAATCAAACCGTCATTCCGTGGGCTGACTTATATATATCCCCTTGTGATACCCTCTATTAACAATGTACAATACGTTTTTGAGTGGCGTGAGGCGTGTTGTACATTGTCAATAGAGGGTAAATATACAAAGTTGCAGGGAGTGTCGTAAAATCAAAGGAAATTAATTTTGCGGCACTCCCTTTCACACAGAGGAAACTATGAAAAAAACCATAATTGAATTCAAAAACTTTTCTTTCAAATATCGTGTTCAAAAGCTGCCTTCCCTGTCGGATATAAATCTAACAATATATGAGGGTGAAAAGATTCTGATCGTGGGACCCTCCGGCTCGGGCAAATCGACACTGGCAAATTGCATAAATGGGCTGGTGCCTTTTTCTTATGCAGGTGCTGCGGAGGGCGTTTTAAGAATCAAGGATCAGGACCCGTCCGAGCTTGGCATATTCGGGCTTTCCAAGCTGGTAGGAACAGTTCTTCAGGATACGGATGGGCAGTTTGTAGGCCTTACTGTAGCGGAGGATATTGCCTTCTCCCTGGAAAATGATTGTATAGAACAGCCCGAAATGCTGAAGCGGGTAGCAGAAACTGCCGAAATAGTAGAATTGAGCAAATATGCGGGCCATTCTCCACAAGCCTTGTCGGGAGGACAGAAGCAAAGGGTGTCTCTTGCAGGCGTGCTTGTAGACAATGTCGATATATTGCTATTTGATGAGCCTCTGGCAAACCTTGACCCTGCAACGGGAAAGTATGCTATGGAATTGATTGACAGAATACACCGGGATTCAAAAGCTACCATAGTGATTGTGGAACACAGGCTCGAGGATGTGCTTCACTGCAATGTGGACAGAGTTATAGTTATGGCCGAGGGGCGGATTATTGCAGATACGGTACCTTCCGAACTGCTTTCATCGGATATTCTGAAGAAAACGGGTATCAGGGAACCCTTGTATATTACTTCTCTGAAATATGCCGGCTGTGATATTCCGGCGTCAATTCATCCTGAGCATATTAATGCCATAGTATTGGATAATTTGAAAAGCAAGCTTGTTAAATGGCATGAGAATAATATTCCGGAATTTGATAAACCCGAGAAATCAAGGATTCTGGAATTAAAAAATATAAGTTTCGGTTATGAGAAAAACAAACAGGTATTGGAGGACATTAATTTTGACATCCGCATGGGTGAAATGGTAGGGCTTGTGGGGCAGAACGGAGCGGGAAAATCTACTCTTTCAAAAATAATATGCGGCTTCGAAAAACCTTCTGCAGGCTCAGTATTATTTGATGGAAAAAGTATGGATACCGACAGTATTGCAGAGAGAGCACAGAAAATCGGACTCGTAATGCAAAATCCAAACCATATGCTTTCAAAACCAATGCTTTTTGATGAAGTAGCCCTGGGTCTTGTAACAAGAGGCAAAAGCAGAGAGGAAATAGACAACTGCGTATTTGACGTCTTAAAAACCTGTGGTCTGTATGAATTCAGGAACTGGCCAATTTCAGCACTGAGTTACGGACAAAAGAAGAGGGTGACAATAGCCTCAATCCTTGTATTGAATCCGGAGGTTATAATATTGGATGAACCCACTGCAGGCCAGGATTTCAGACATTATACCGAATTTATGGAATTTTTACTGGAATTGAACCGTGAGAGAGGTACAACAATATTGATGATAACTCATGACATGCATCTTTTGCTGGAATATACCGAACGTGCCATTGTAATGGCAGACGGAAGGGTAATAGCCGATGCAGAACCTGCCTCAATTCTCACAAATGATGAAATTATAAATAAGGCAAGCTTAAAGAGAACCTCCCTGTACGAATTGTCCATGAGAACAGGAATAACGGACTCACGTGCCTTTGTACAGCATTTCATTGATTATGACAGGAGGGTACGGTCAAATGGCGCGAATGTTAAGTTATAGTGATAAGGGAAGTGTAATCCACTCACTCAGCGGAACCACAAAACTTCTTTATTTTTTGATCTGGTCATTATCCAGTATGGTTACTTATGACACAAGACTGTTATTATTTATGTTTGCTTTGAGTTTGGTCATATTCAGGCTTTCAAGAGTAGACTTAGAAGATATAGCCTTTGTCCTGAAGCTGATCCTGGTTTTCCTTTGTATTAACCTGGTGGCTATCTTTATCTTTTCACCTGAAGAGGGTGGGAAGATTTATCATAGCAGGACCCTGCTTGTACATATATTCGGAAATTACAATCTTACTGCGGAACAGCTTTTTTATGAGATGAATGTTGCCCTTAAATATTTTACCATTATACCTATTGCACTGCTTTTCATACTGACCACAAACCCCAGTGAATTTGCCTCTTCCCTAAACAAGATCGGGCTAAGCTATAAAATTAGTTATGCAGTTGCCATAACCCTGCGTTACATACCTGATATGCAGCGGGATTATGTAATTGTATCCCAGGCCCAGCAAGCCAGGGGCATAGATATGTCAAAGAAGGTAAGTCTTTTGAAAAGAATAAAAAATGCAGCTTCAGTTCTGATACCCTTGTTTTTTTCAAGTATGGACAGGATAGATACAATCAGCAATGCAATGGAGTTGAGGGGTTTCGGAAAGAAAAACAAAAGAACCTGGTATGCTGCAAAGAAAATGAAAAGGTTGGATTTTGCAGTTATAGCTGCATTGGTTATATTGGCGGTAATGGCAGTCATCATAACCTTTGCGGACGGGAGCAGGTTCTATAATCCGTTTGTGTAGCCGGCGTGAGGCGTGTTATACATTGTCAATAAAGGGGAGAGGGTCTGTAACATCTAAAAAGTATATTGCCGGCGAGGACGACAACGAAATTCTGAGAGAATTCAACCGTGGGCAATATGTGACTTTTAGTGTTACAGACCATTGGATGATTTACCTGCAGATTTGTGCTATAATACAAATGTTATTTCCAAATGTTATTTTGACTATTTTTTGAGGTTTTTACATAAATGACTACAGTTAATGTGCAGGATAAAAAGCGCAATATCCTAAAAGATTTTTTAGAAGGATCCAGGCTCAGTATTCCCATTGCCTTGGGGTATTTTCCTGTATCCTTTACTTTTGGTTTGATGGCTGTCAGAGGTGGTATTCCTGTCTGGATAGTAATTTTAATATCAATGACAAATCTCACCTCTGCCGGACAGTTCGCAGGAACTAATCTGATAATAGCAGGCGCAGGTCTCGCTGAAATCGCAGTTACAACCTTTGTAATAAACATCCGGTATATGCTCATGTCGCTTTCACTCTCACAGAGGCTTGCTGCAGGGGTTTCCAACCTTAAAAGACTGTTAATGGCTTTTGGTGTGACGGATGAGACCTTCACAGTGGCAGCAATGCAAAAGAGAAATATAAATTTTTCCTTCATGGCCGGGCTTGAGCTGCTTCCATATATGGGCTGGGCGGCTGGAACTGCTGCGGGAGCATTAGTTTGTACCTTGCTGCCCGAAACTTTGCAGAACTCAATGGGCATAGCACTGTACGCAATGTTTATTGCTCTGGTAATCCCGGCTGCCAAAAAGTCCAGAGCCGCACTGATAGTGGCAGGCTGTGCCATTTTATTAAGCGCCGTTCTCAAATGGATTCCCATCTTCTCATTTGTTTCGGGGGGGTGGAGAATAATAATTGCCACGGTAATTGCCTGTACTTTGGGAGCTAAAATGTTTCCGCCGCAGGATGCCGAAACAGATGAAGATATGGTTTAGGAGGTTAGCTTGAAAGACTTCACTTGAGTTCGTCTTACAAGCTAACCTCCATATCGCCGCCACATCCGGCGACACAAATAGTAATGAAACAAGCGTATGCCTGCCGCTTGATTACTCAAATGCGCAAATAAGCCCTTGGGCTTATTTGTTATGCGAAGCGTACGATGTATGCACGAAATGTAAACTTCGCATTTTTCA
>JAEVZU010000182.1 GCA_023392075.1 Bacillota bacterium
CCTTTTGACCGCTGGTTCCGCTTGCTTCAAGAGGCCTTCTTGGATTATTCATCCATATGTCAACACCTTGAACAAGATTTCTGGCAACAGTCATATTATAGTTTTCAAGAAGGATAACCTTTCCGTAGAAGCCTTCCTGTTTTGCTATATCGTTTATATTCTTGATGACCTCGTGAGCCGGACCGTCGGCAGGATGGGCTTTCCCGGCAAAAATAATCTGCAGGGGTTTTCCCGGGTTATTAAGAATATTCTGTATCCTTGCAAGATTTCTGAATATGAGGTTTGCTCTCTTATAGGTTGCAAACCTTCTTGCAAACCCGATTGTAAGAGCATTGGGATCAAGGAAGGAATCAACCTGTCTCACTGCTTCCATGGATTCTCCATTGGCCAGTTTCTGGGCCTTTAGCCTATCCCTTACAAAACCGATCAGCTTGTGTTTTAATTCCACATGAGTATTCCAGAGCTCTTCGGAGGGAATATTATCTATACCTTCAAAAGTGGAGCCCGAGTATATCCGGGTTTTCCAGTCAGGGACAAGGTATTTGTCATAAAGCTCCTTAATTTTGGGCGACAGCCAGGTCAGCGTATGGATTCCGTTTGTTACGTGTGTTATGGGAACGTCATCCTGAGGCACGCCGGGCCAAACATCTCCGAAAATATCCCTGGAGACTGCACCGTGAAGCTGGCTTACTCCATTTTTCCTGCCGGCCAGAGTCAGGGCAAGGACTGTCATGTTGAAATTCTGATCCTCGGGTTTCTTTAGTCCCAGTTCAAGAAAATCATATCTGCTGAGTCCCAATTGACCCCAGAAGTCTCCGAAATATTTGTCCATCATGTACAGCGGGAAAGTGTCATTTCCTGCCGGAACAGGTGTGTGGGTTGTAAATATGGCTGAATTGGCCACAATCTGCTTTGCTTCTTTAAAGGTTAAATGTTTTTCATTAATAAGCTTTCGTATAAGTTCCAGTCCCATGAAAGAGGAATGGCCCTCATTCATATGATAAACCGTGGGATGGATATCCAATGCATCCAAAACACGGATACCGCCGATACCCAGGAAAATCTCCTGCTGAATCCTGGTTTCATGATCTCCTCCGTACAGCCTTGAGGTAAGGGCTCTGTCAGAAGGATTGTTCTTCGATACATCGGTATCCATCAGGTAAAGATTTATCCTTCCTATCTGTACCTTCCAAACCTTTGCATATACTGCTCTTCCGGCGAAGGTGATATTAATTTCAGCCTGCTCTCCGTTTTCATTGAGTGCCGGCAATATGGGAAGCTGGGAAATATTCAAATTGTTAAAGCTGGTTTCCTGCCAGCCTTCAATATTGATTCTTTGGCTGAAATAACCCTGCTTGTAAAAAAGACCGATTGCAGTAAAGGGAAGGCCCAGATCGCTGGCAGACTTGCAGTGATCGCCGGACAATACTCCCAAACCGCCGGAATAAATAGGCAGCACTTCGTTCAGACCATATTCGGCCGAAAAATAAGCAATTCTTTTTCCGCTGCTTTCAGGATGATTTATTGAAAACCATGTGTCTTTTTCAGACATATAGCTGTCAAAAGCGGCAACCACACTATGAAGTCTTGTCATGTAATCCTTATCGTCAAGTTTGGTTTGAAGCTTTTTCTGACTTACTTCCTGAAGAAAACGTACAGGGTTTTTGCCCAGCTTTTCCCACAATTCCAGGTCGATCTCCCTGTAAAGGTCGATTGCTTCAGGATTCCATGACCACCATAGATTATATGCGATATCGTTTAATCTCTTAAATTCTTCGGGCAAGGCTGATATTACATTGATTTTTCCAACAAGATACATGTGCATCCTCCAATCTGTTATTTAGTAGATAATATTATTTCTACCCGTTATTTATATAACTCAAGCTGTATTTTCTTATCCGATTTTCAGTTGTTGATATAATAACATAAAGAAGCTGCTATTGGTAGTATTTATTTCATGAAGTTGTCCCCGCGTACCAGTTGATTCTGATTAAATCTATCCGTAAAGCAAAACAAAATATTAACTAGCATTACGAGATAATTTAATGTGTTGTGCCGGTTAAATTATAGTTGCTTTCGGTAATAAATAGCCTTGCAATACTGGGAGACAGCTAAAAAAACGAAGTGTCAATAGTGCGCGAGGTCGGTATCCGTCAATGGGAAGCCCAATTAGAGGAGCTTGCTTGAAATTTGTAGACTTACACCAAGTTCATCGTGCCGAGAAATTGACAGGAGGAAGCTGAAAGGCCAATTAAATTAATTGGAAAAAAATACTTTTCACAATTTATGATTTTGATAAATAAAAAGTACCAAAATGTGAAAAAAATATATATTATGATAAAACGATTTTTTATTTACGGTGTTATCGGCTGGAGCATGGAAATAGTCTGGACGGGACTATATTCGTTAATTAATGGCAATTTGACCCTTGAGGCATATACCAGCCTGTGGATGTTTTTTATATATGGATGCGGAGTTTTCCTTGAACCTCTTCATGACATTATACGTTCCTGGAATTTAGTTCTGAGGGGTTTGGTTTGGGTTGTGATAATTTGGGGAATAGAATACACAACCGGAAAACTGATCTTGAGCATATTGCACGTATATCCCTGGCAGTACTTCGGCAAATTTGCCGTTGAGGGTATTGTCAGACTGGATTATGCTCCCGCATGGTTTCTGGCAGGGTTGTTATTCGAACGTGTGCATGGAGTTCTGGACAGATCAAAGATTGTGTGAAAATAACAGAATTTCCAGTATCCTGTGTCATAAATGTTACAAATATTAATTTTTTGTGATTCATTTGAAATATGCGGATAACAATATTATAATATAATTACTTTTTATATTAGATTTACTAAAAAGTATACACGAGGGTGTATGCTTTTTGTTTGCACTTTGGGGGGCTTAATTGATTTAGGGGGCTAAATGAATAACACAATGGTAAACGAACAGTTTGAACTGCAGAATCAGTTCAGGCAGGTTAAGAAGAAAAAGAAAAAATCAAAACTGAAAAGTATAATCGGTTTTTTGATATTTGAGTTTTTATTTATGTCGCTGACAACACCGCTGCTGGTTTTTTACGGTCCTTTCAACAATGTAAAGCGGACCGCAATAGGGATGACCTGGAACTCCTTTACGCTTCAGAAGATTCCGAAAGCCTTTTTGTCAGATAGTGCAATATCCAGAATACTGGGTGACGGTTACGCAATATCGGATGTAGATACCGAAGCAATAAAAATGCTTAACTTTGGAGTAAAACATACCGGGGAAATTGAACTTTTCGATGTTGAGAGTTCAAATTTTAAAGGAAAGATGCTTTTGATAGAGGATCCTACAAGAGTAAGGGTTGGGTATTCCAACCAGATGCCCAGAGCCGGTGAAACTACAAGCAGTATAGCAAAAAGAAACGGTGCAATTGCAGCTATAAACGGAGGCGGCTTCATTGATACCAAATGGGCCGGAACAGGCGGAGCTCCATTGGGGTATCTGATCAGTAACGGAAAGTATATAAGCGGACAGATCAAGGATAAGGATAAAAAACGTGATACCATAGCCTTCACCGAAGACGGAATGCTGATAGTAGGAAAGCATTCGGAGAACGATCTGAAAAAATACAAGGTTAAGGAAGCAATAAGCTTTGGTCCTCCCATAGTAGTCAACGGTAAACCCACCGTAAAAGGTGACGGCGGATGGGGTATATCTCCGAGAACCGTAATCGGGCAAAAGGAAGACGGGTCCGTACTTATGCTTGTTATCGACGGAAGAAGTTTGAAATCCTTTGGAGCCACATTGGAAGAAGTGCAGAACATCATGCTCAAGCATGGTGCTGTCAATGCCGCAAATCTGGACGGAGGTTCATCAACAACAATGTATTATGACGGAAAGGTAATAAATACACCTTCGGATGCACTGGGGGAAAGATCCGTTCCGTCGGTATTCATGGTAATGCCGTAGAATAAAAGGTTTGCTTCACCTCTTACCGGGCTCACGGTAGGTGTGTGCTTTTAATAATAATTCATATATGTGGGCTGGAAAGGCGAATGGTACCTGATTGAAAACTTTAGCTAGGTGGTATAAATGGATATTATTAGCAGTAATATTTCAATTTTGTATTTTGTTTTATATAAATAATATATTTTTAAACAGTGACGGTTCGGTAAGTATAACAACATCAGAAGGCCAGGTAAAAGAAAAGCCTGTAACCGGAGTATTTACAGTTGCAGCCGGTGTCAAGGAAGTAAAAGTATCATATAATTCGAGATTCGGCGCATATGTAGACGCCGATGGCGCGTTGCACATAGTGGATATAAAAGCGAAAAAGGATAAAAAGATTGCCGGTCTTGAAGACGATATGATAACATTTTTCAAATGGCTGCCCGACAGGGATATGGTTATCTACTCATCGGATACCAAGAACGGTAAAAATGGAATAATACAGATTTCAACCTATGAGGCCGATTACGGAACCGTCAGGGATCTGCCCGAGATAAAAGCTGTAAGTGCGCAAAGTAAGGTTAAGGACATCGATCTTTCACCATATACAAACGTGGTTTATGCACAATTAAAAACTTCTGAGACAAGGTCAAGAATTTACAGGATCAATGTCATGAACCAGTACTCAAATGTTATAACCCTTGGGTCGGATGCGATTATCAAGGAGAGTGCCTATGTAAACAAGCTGGTTTATCAGAATCCCGGCGAACCGGTTTATGTATATAATGATACGAACAGGTCAAAATCAAAGATAAATATTGATTCTGAAAATGCGAGGATTTTGGATATAGATGCCAACGACACTTTGTATATTGCTGATCTCGGCACCGACGGAAAGGTGACTCAGATCTACCAGCAAAAGATTACGGAAAACAGTTTCAACGATGACTGGGTCAAAACTCCGTTAAAGGAACCTGTGCTTCCGGAAGATATAGTTGTATCCGGCAGCGGAAATGTTTATTATATTAATAGGAGTGAAAACAAAATTATTAATGTTAAAAATGATTTGAAAGCTTCATTCAGAGGAGAGTTTTTGGAAGTGCTCAGCGGTACGCTTGTATCCATTGACGAAAATAAGGTCAACATTAATTCACTGAAGGAATATTAAGTCAGCCCGGATGTTTAATAATTTTTCAAATGGGTATAAATAAATTAAGTTTTAGCAACTAACATGTAAATCAGGAGGAAATATTTATGTCGGGTAAAATAATTGATATTACCAAAGATACATTTGAAGGATCCGTTCTTAAATCAGAAACGCCTGTAGTGGTTGATTTTTGGGCATCATGGTGCGGTCCTTGCAGAATGGTAGCCCCAATAATGGAGGAATTGGCAGAGGATTATGAGGGGAAAGTTCAGATTTCAAAGGTAAACGTGGATGACCAAGGGGAACTGGCTGCTCAGTTCAGAATTATGAGCATACCAACCGTACTTATATTTAAAGACGGCCAGGTTGCCGAAAAGATTGTCGGAGCCAGAGCAAAAGGTGAATTTGCCGAACTCATAGATAAACATTTATAGAATCGGAACTTTACAGTATAATAGTTCATTCTTCTTTATAATAATTGAGAATATTATTTATTTCCATAATAATGAATCTCTTTCCGGCAGCCGGTTTGATCTTGCTTGCCCTTAGGAGATTCATTTGCTATAATGGAAGATATTATGAAATAATTCATTTATTACTAATCTTTTTGTAGGAGGATGTGCTATGGCAGGGGAAAAATTGTTTTCTACGGCCCTTTTCGGTTTCAAGAAAAAACATGTGAATGCTTATCTTGAAAGATTAAATAAAGAGTATGAAGAAAAGCTTAAAGCTAAGGAAAAGGAAATTGCTGATATTAAAGCCCAGTACCGTGATATCAAATCCAGATATGATGAGATTAGTACAAATATTCAGCAGATAAAGGAAGACAGGGAAAAAATAGCCGATGCTCTTATCACCGCTCAGGAAAAAGCCGAGACTATCATCAGTGAAGCAAAACTTCAGGCCATCAATGAGAAAAAAGATCTTGAAAAGCAGGTGGAAGTTGAAAAAGAGAAGCTTGTGGATATAAAGGAAGAGCTTAAGGTCTTAAAGGTGGAAGTGGTGGGCAAGCTTAAAAAATATGAGGGTGAGCTGTCAGGCTTTATTAAGGAATAAAATCATAAATTATAATTTTACTTGAATATACTTGAATAAAAATATAATTTAAACTATAATAAGCTTTAATAATTATTGTTGTTTTTTTGATTGCTATTGCATATATTAAATAGATAGAGTTACAATTTTATAATTTAAAATGCTGTGAATGGGAAGAGTAAATATTGAATCAGTTTAAGAGAGCCGGTAAACAGATTGCTGTTGGTGGGATTCCGGTACTGGTTGGTATTGAAGGCAGCCCGGGAGTAGCTTTTTCGAAAGCTGGAATGCAAATAGAAAAAGACGTGACGTCACGTTACAGACGGGTAATGTAAACATTATTGTATGATGTCGCATTATTTGAGTGAATGCATCGGAGCATTAATTAGGGTGGTACCGCGGAAACCTTCGTCCCTGTTTTGGGGGACTTGGGTTTTTTTTGTATCACCTTTGTTATTGTTTTTAAAAGTATACCGGACAGATATTACCGGAGGCCGGAAAGCGGTTAATTTAAAATAAAAAGGAGAGATTGAAAATGGAAGAGATTCTGGAAATTTTGGAGAAAAACAGCAAGGCGACAGCGGCTGAGATAGCGGTTATGCTTGGTAAATCGGTAGAAGAGGTAACGGAAGCCATAAAAAAATATGAAGCTGAAAATGTCATTGTAGGATACAGTACTTTGGTCAATTGGGATAAAACCGAGAAAGAAAAGGTTACGGCACTCATCGAAGTAAAAGTAACTCCTCAAAGAGGGCTGGGCTTTGACAAAATAGCCGACAGAATTTACAAATATCCTGAGGTCACAGCTTGTTACCTGATGTCGGGCGGGTTTGACCTTACCGTT
This sequence comes from Bacillota bacterium, assembly GCA_023392075.1. Taxonomy (GTDB): domain Bacteria; phylum Bacillota; class Clostridia; order Acetivibrionales; family DSM-1351; genus Ruminiclostridium. The sequence continues at coordinate 6,960 of JAEVZU010000182.1, forward strand.
ATCATTGAAGGAAAAACAATGAAGGAGGTAGCTCTGTTTGTATCCGAAAAGCTTGCACCGCTTGAATCGGTCCTCAGCTGTGCAACTCATTTTGTCCTGAAAAAATACAAGGATAAAGGAACCATATTTGAGGAAAAACCCGTCGACAGAAGGGAGCCGATTTTCATATGATAATGAAAGACATGATTTTGGACAGAATAAAAGAGGTTCCGCCCTCAGGTATCAGGAAATATTTCGATCTGATAAACGAGATGAAGGATGTCATATCCCTGGGAGTGGGCGAACCTGATTTCATAACACCCTGGAATATCCGGGAAGCGGGGATATATTCCCTGGAAAACGGGCATACACAGTATTCTTCCAATGCAGGGTTTATTGAACTTAGAGAAGAGATAAGCGCGTATCTTCAAAGAAAATTTTCACTGGAATATAATCCGGTTGATGAGATATTGGTTACCGTCGGAGGAAGTGAAGGAATTGATGCAGCATTGAGAGCCCTTGTTGGGCCAGGTGACGAGGTCATTATTCCCGAACCCAGTTTTGTAGCATATAAGGGCTGCACCGGGTTCACGGGTGCTGCAGCCGTTACAATTCCTCTAAAGCAGGAAAATGAATTCAAACTGATGGCTGAAGAGTTGGAGAATGCTATTACCGATAAGACAAAAGTTGTAATCATACCCTTTCCAAACAATCCTACAGGAGCTATAATGACCAGAGAGGATTTATATGAACTGGTTAAGGTGCTGAAGGACAGAAACATAGTAGTATTATCGGACGAAATATACTGCGAACTTACTTATGAGGGCAGCCATACTTCAATTGCAAGCTTCCCCGAAATGAAGGAACAGACGGTTGTAATCAACGGGTTCTCAAAATCCTTTGCCATGACCGGGTGGCGCCTGGGTTACGCTTGCGGACACCGGGACTTGATCAGTGAAATGAAAAAAATACATCAGTACGGGATTATGTGTGCTCCCACAACGGCGCAGGATGCTGCAATTGAGGCGCTGCAGAACAGTGAAGAGGATGTGCTTATGATGGCTAAGGAGTATAACAGGCGCAGAAGAGTCATGGTGGACGGATTTCAGAAGTCAGGCTATTCCAGCTTTGAACCAAAGGGTGCCTTCTATGTATTTCCCAATATAAAAAGCTCAGGCCTCAGTTCTGATGAATTCTGTGAAAGACTTCTGATGGAGCAGAAGGTGCTGGTGGTGCCCGGAACAGCATTCGGAGATAGTGGGGAAGGATATGTACGCGCCTGTTATGCATCATCAATGGAAAACATAATTGAAGCAATGAAGAGGATAAAGACTTTTACCGACGGTCTGCGGTGAACATTACGGCCGGTATAAGCAGTTGGAGGAATTAATGTACAAGTTGGTTGCAATAGATTTGGATGGAACACTGTTGAATATGAATAAAGAGATTTCGGAAAGGAATAAGAAAGCAATTTTTCAAGCAATCGAAAAGGGTGTTAAGATAGTTGTATGTTCGGGCAGGGTGTATACCGGAGCAAGGCTGTATGCAAAGGAAATAGGCTCCAGGGATCCGGTAATTGCCTGTAACGGAGCTGTTATAACAGATAAAATTGACGGCAAAATAATTTATTCAGACTATATGGATGTGGAGGTAAGCTTGAAGATAAACCGCATCTGTCAGAAGCATGGCGTATACTACCACGTTTATGCCGGAGATACCATGCTGACCGAAAAATTAGGTTTTACGTCCCAAAAGTATTACGAAAGAAATAAGTCTCTGCCGTCCGAGGACCGGGTGGATATTGAAGTGGTACAAAACATGGAAGCAAAATTAAAAAGTATTCCGGATACCGTGCTGAAATTTGTTATTGTCAACGATGACCTTCAACTGCTAAGGAAAGTAAGATCTGATATGGAACAGCTTCAGGAGATTGATGTCATGAGTTCCAACTTCGACAATTTCGAGGTGATGAACAAAGGTGTCAGCAAAGGCTCGGCTTTGGCTAAATTAACGGATATTTACGGTATACCTGCCCAACAGATGATAGCCATCGGGGACAACGAAAATGATGTTTCCATGTTTGAGTATGCCGGTATGAGCATAGCTATGGGAAACGGTGAAGAAATTGCCAAAGCCGCGGCAAATTACATAACGGGGTCCAATGAGGACGACGGTGTAGCGCAGGCTATTGAAAAGTTTATTTTGGCAAAAGACTAGACGTTGGATATAATAGTAATGTAAGAAAACAATTATTAACTTATGAGAGGGATGATTAAATGCTTGAACTGGAACAATACAAGCTTGAACTTCAAGGCTTGGAAAGCAATTTAGAGGAAATGAGGGCTTCACTTTGACATCGCCAGACTAAGCGATGAGATAACCGAGCTGGAGCATAAGGCTTCTGAACCTGAATTCTGGAATGATATGGAGAATTCGCAGAAGATACTTCAAAGAACAAAAAATCTTAAATCAAAAATAGAGAGATTCACAGACCTGACCACCCAGTGGGAGGATCTCATTACTCTTGCCGAACTGGGGCTTGAGGAACAGGATGAGAGTGTGATACCTGAAGTAGGAGAGGGCCTGGGAAAGCTGAAAAAAAATCTTGAGTCGCTGAGGCTGGAAACTCTGCTGACCGGACCTTATGATAAAAATAACGCCATACTTACCCTGCATGCAGGTGCCGGGGGAACAGAAGCGCAGGACTGGGTTGAAATGCTGCTGCGCATGTTCACCAGATGGGGAGAGGCTAAGGGTTATGAAGTAAAGATATTGGATTTGCTTGATGGGGATGAGGCAGGAATTAAGAGTGTAACGATTCATGTTATTGGCGAAAATGCATATGGTTACCTGAAGTCAGAAAAGGGAGTACACCGTTTGGTCAGGATTTCTCCATTTGACGCTTCAGGCAGAAGGCATACTTCCTTTGCATCTCTGGACGTTTTGCCTGAGCTGGATGATACCATAGAAATCAACATCAATCCCGATGATTTAAGGATTGATACCTATAGAGCGTCAGGAGCCGGAGGACAGCATATAAACAAGACCGACTCGGCCATCAGAATAACACACATACCTACCGGTGTTGTGGTAGCCTGCCAGACAGAGCGTTCACAGTTCCAAAACAAGGACACCGCCATGAAAATGCTGAAGGCAAAGCTGTTTGAATTAAAAGAACGTGAACAGAAAGAGAAGATTGAAGACTTGAAAGGTGTCCAGCTGGATATTGCATGGGGCAGCCAGATAAGGTCATATGTTTTCTGTCCGTACACCCTTGTAAAGGACCATCGGACAAATTATGAAGAAGGAAATGTAAACGGTGTAATGGATGGTAGTCTGGACGGTTTTATAAATGCATATCTTTCAATGGAAAAGTCCGGTGAAAATGCTGCAAAATAGTGGGAAAGTATGGTGGAATGCTGCCACGTAAAGAAAAAACAGCTGCTTGATTTTTATAAGTGACGGAAAGAAGGATTGGTATGAATTCAGAAGAATTGAAGGCATTGCTTGAAGGAGTTAAAAACGGGACAGTTGAAATAGACCGGGCCTTCAAGGAAATAAAGGCATTGCCTTACGAAGATCTGGGCTTTGCAAAGATAGACCACCATCGCAGTATAAGAGTCGGTTATCCTGAAGTTGTCTACTGTGAAGGGAAAACCAGCGGACAAATTGTTGAAATAGTTAAGAGATTAATGGAAAAGAATAATAATATACTGGCCACAAGGGCTTCAAAAGAGGATTTTGCAGCAGTAAGTGCAGTTATAGCCGATGCCGAATATCATGAAGCTGCCAGAATAATTGTTGTCAAAAGAAAAGAGATAATTGTCAACGAAAAGCAAATTGCGGTAATAACAGCGGGAACGTCGGATATTCCGGTTGCGGAGGAAGCTGCAATTACAGCCGAAGTACTGGGCAACAGGGTTAATAGGATCTACGATGTGGGAGTTGCAGGTATTCACAGGCTTTTGTCCAAAATTGATGCCATTACACAGGCAAATGTGGTAATTGTGGTTGCGGGGATGGAAGGCGCCCTGGCAAGTGTGGTAGGCGGTTTGGTTGATAAGCCGGTCATAGCAGTTCCGACAAGCGTAGGCTACGGAGCGAATTTCGGCGGTCTGGCAGCGCTGCTTACCATGCTGAACAGCTGCGCCAGCGGTATAGGCGTCGTCAATATAGACAACGGCTTCGGCGCAGGCTACCTGGCCAGCAATATCAATAAGCTGTAGTTGGGCAGGAAGTGAAAAAGGCGAATGTTTTCAGCAGAATAAGTTATTCGGCATTTTAGATGTTTATTAAGAGATATATCAGGGTATATCAAGAATTGATTTACTAAAATGTGAAATGTTTAAAATGCCGATTATTATTAGTATTACGGAGGAACTAATGCGAGTTTTATATTTTGACTGTTTTTCAGGAATAAGCGGAGATATGACTCTGGGTGCCCTGTTGGATCTGGGGCTGGACAGCCAAGCTTTTTTGCAGGAATTAGACAAGCTTAAGGTTGACGGTTATTCCATTGAAATAAAAAAAGTTGTTAAGAATGGTATAACCGGTACCGACGTAAATGTTATTCTGCATGATGAATGCGGAGAGCACCGGCATGACCATGGAGACGGTCAAAGTCATGACCACGACCACAATGACCATAATCACGGACATCAACACGAAAGTGAGCAAACCCATGAGTACAGTTCTGAGCACTCTCACGATCACATTCACAGCCATGAGCATGAGCACGGACATAGCCACGATGACCACGACCATGGACACGATCATGATCATGGGCACAGCCACCAGCAAGAACACAGTCATTCACATCAGGAGAGAAACCTTGCCGATATAGAAAAGATCATCAATATGAGTGGCCTGAAGCCGGGAGTTAAAGCAATGAGTACCAGGATTTTCAGGGAAATAGCCCGCGCTGAGGCAAAGGTACACGGCAAGGATATTAGCGAAGTCCATTTTCATGAGGTTGGAGCAATTGATTCAATAGTGGATATTATCGGCGCTTGCATATGTATTGACATGCTAGGCGTTGAAAGAATATATGCCTCTGAGCTGCATGAAGGAAAAGGCTTTGTAAAATGCGCACACGGTCTTTTGCCAGTGCCTGTTCCGGCTGTAATGGAAATGCTGTGCAACAGCAAAATTCCGCTGGTAACTGAGGATATCCCATTTGAACTTGTTACTCCTACCGGAATAGGAATACTTAAAATGACCTGTTCCTCCTTCGGAAAAATGCCTCCTATGGCAATAGAGAAAACAGGATATGGTATGGGGAAAAGAAATACCGGCCGTTTTAATGCCTTGAGAGCGGTTGTTGGTACACTCTATGAGCAGGATAACCTACCAAATGATGAAATTTCAATACTTGAAACCAATATTGACAATATGTCCCCGGAAATACTTGGCTATACCATGGAAAAGCTATTGGACAGCGGTGCGCTGGACGTGTACTACACACCCATATACATGAAGAAAAACAGACCTTCGGTAATGCTGACAGTACTGGCAAAATGTGAAGATGAGAAAAAGTTTTCAGATGTCATATTCAGTGAGACTTCCACTCTGGGGATAAGGGTAACAAGGTCGGCCAGGTTCTGTATGAACAGGGAGTTCGTGAAGGTTAATACAATGTACGGAGACGTAAGAGTAAAAGTCGCCAGCATAGGCGATATACATAAATTTGCTCCGGAGTATGAAGACTGCAAGAGCATAGCCGTTAAGGCAGGTATACCCATAACAAAAGTGTATGAGATGGTAAATGAAACTTACAGGCAGGAAGGAAACTGCATTGCTGTACAATAAATTTTCTCAATACCTGAAAAATAAATACGGCTCAAAGGTCTACAAGCTCCCGCTCAATCTGCCTGTCACCTGTCCCAATAGAGATGGCAGCCTGGGTTTGGCGGGTTGTATTTTTTGCGGAGAAGAAGGAGCAGGCTTCGAAAATCTGTCCAGTGAAATCTCTGTTGCCGGTCAGCTTGAGCAAAATGCAAGGTACATAGGGAAAAACTATGGGAGTGAAAAGTTTATTGCCTATTTCCAGAATTATTCAAATACCTACCTTCCTTATGAGTTGTTCACAAAAAATATATCCGAGGCTTGCAGGGAGGGGATCGTTGCAATATATATTTCAACCCGTCCTGACTGTATTGACGACAGATATATGGAATTTCTGGCCGGACTGAAAGAGGAAAAGGGAATAGATATTGTTATGGAACTCGGCCTGCAAACTGTCAATTATCATACGCTGAAGCTGCTTAACCGGGGACATACGCTTGCGGAATTCATAGATGCCGCAATAAGAATCAGAAAATACCGGCTTGAGATTTGCGCCCATTATATAACAGACCTTCCCATGGATAATCTGGACGATGTTACAGAGGGGGCAAAGATAATCTCAGCCCTTGGTGTTTCACAGGTGAAGTGCCACTCCCTGTTTATCCTTAAAGATACTGAGCTGGAAAGCATGTATTCCCGGGGAGAAATTCAGCCTGTAACCCTTGAGGAGTTTATTGACAGGACTATAAGTTTTTTGGAGCATCTTAACCCCGATATTGTAGTACAGAGGCTGATTGGCAGAGCTCCTGCCGAAAGAACGGTTTTCTGCAACTGGAATACCAGCTGGTGGAAGCTCCAGGATATGATAGAAGCAAAAATGACGGAGCAGAACACCTGTCAGGGCAGACTCTATAAATCAAGCAGCAGCCTAATGGATAAATTATATTAAAATGCTGGAACCAAAAGAGCAATGAGGTATTTTGAAGGTTTGCTTCAGCCTTCAAAAATATCTCCCAGGGAAATTTCCAGATCTTTAAACCAGTAGGACTTTACAATATCATCATTTTTACTGACAGAATGGAAGTCAATTTCACAATCTTTAAAGCTATACAGTAGTACAGATTTGTTTTTTGGATCAATTACCCAAAATTCCTTAACACCTGACAACATGTAGGTGTTCAATTTGTCCACCATGTCCTTTGACCGGGTACTCCGGGATAAAATCTCCACAACCAATGTGGGTGTTCCCATATACCGTCCTTTCTCGGTAACGGTATTTTCAAGATCACAGGCTATTAGTAAGTCGGGCTGCATGACGTCGGGAGTTTTCAGGTCTTTCTTAAAAAAGTGGACATCAAAGGGTGCATAGAAAACCTTGCAGGGCTTTCCTTTTAAATAATTTCTTAAAATCATATACATATTTCCGGAGATTACCTGATGAAAGGTGCTGGGTGAAGATAACAGGATTATCTCACCGTTGATGTATTCCATGCGAAGCTCACTGTTTTCATAGATTTCCATAAACTCCTCATAGGACACCTTTTTACCTCCATACTGGTAGTCCAGGGCTTTTTCCTTTACTGTAAAATACCTTTCGATATCATTGATGTAAGGGGTAAGTCTTATGGCTTTTTTACCGTTTTTTGTAATGATTACTTCATTGTCATTACTCACCAGGTCGAGATATTTACCCAAATTTAATTTGAGTTCGGTTGCCGTTATTACTTTGGTTTCGTAATCCATGGCGGATCTCCTTTATTGATTTATTATATCAGGGTTCTTGAAAAATCGTATGAAAAATTAATATTATCTGCAAAAAAATGTACGATATAAACGGAAATGGTACGATGTATATAATATTATTATATAATATAGAACGATTTTGTCAAGCAGCATATGTAATAATTTCCATTACCCTGGTAAAAATGTCCAGCATTTTATCAATTTCGGCCTCGGTTACTATTAAGGGCGGCATAAGTCTGATGGTGGAAGGTCTTGGTGCATTTACTATCAGTCCGGACGACAGACATTTCGTTACTACTTCGGCCGCATTCTGAGAAACTAGGTCAAAGGCTACGAGCAGGCCTTTACCACGAATATTTGATATATGATACTTTTCCCTAATTTCATCTAGCCGGGATATAATATAGTTGCCCATTTTCTCCGCATGCCCAGGTAAAGCCATATTTATTACACTGCTGACAACAGCCAGTCCCACACTCATTGCCAAAGGCTGGCCCGAGTAAGTTCCCCCCTGATCTCCAGGTTCGAAAATATCAAACTGCTTTTTGGTCAGCATGGCTGAGAGGGGGAACCCTCCGCCTATTCCTTTGGCCAAAGTCATTATATCCGGCTCTATTCCGTAGTGCTCATAGGCAAACAGTTTACCTGTCCGGCCTATGCCGGTCTGAATCTCATCAAAGATGAGCAGCAGTCCATTTTGGTCACATATTTCTCTCAATTCCCTGATGTAGGACATATCTGCCACGTTTACACCGCCTTCTCCCTGTACCGGCTCCAGCATGACTGCACAGGTTTTTCCGGTTATGGCTTCACTTAAGGCTTGAGTATCGTTAAAAGGGACATGGACAAAACCCTGAACCCTGGGAGCGAACAGTGATTCCCACTGCTTTTTGCCGGTGGCGGACATTGTAGCCAGCGTGCGGCCGTGAAATCCGTTTATTGTTGTTATTATTTCGTATGCACCCTGTTTGAATTTGGTTCCGTACTTCCTGGCAAGCTTTATTGCGCTTTCATTGGCTTCCGCACCGCTGCTGGAGAAGAAAACCTTGTCAAAGCAGGAGTTCTGTGTTAAAAGTCTTGCGAACTCAAGCATCCGTGTATTGAGAAAAGAAGGACTGCAATTTACAAGAACCGGAGCCTGTTTTACCAGAGCTTTGGTAATAATTTCGGGACTGTGACCGAGACAATTTACCGCCCAGCCTCCAACAAAATCAAGATATTTATTTCCTTCAGTATCCCAAATATACATCCCCTTGCCTCTTTCCATAACAAGCTCCGGACGATTGGAGGTGAAGAGGATGGATTCGCTGTCTGGAATGTACGAGGGAAGGTTTTCCACAAGCTGTTGGAGGGTTTCTGAGGAAGTCAGTGCATGGGCTACGCAGGCAGGCGTTTTGCTGTATATGACCAGTCCGTCCTCCTCAGCATATTGCGGATGGACTGTAAAGGCTAACTGCTCTTGTTCCGGACTGAACTGTGCATTTATGTTGTTTGTGTTACCGCGCACATCCATTCTTATCCATTTGCCAAGGGACTTTAAAAATGCTGCATTGACTGCGTGCAGGGTAAGTCTTGTGCTTCGTTGCCTTGCACCACAGGCGTATGGCGGCTCATCGCTGTATACTGCTGCTCGTTCGGAAGTGTATGTAGTATTGCTGTGCCGGCCGTCAAAGGGCACTTCAAGGCATAGGCGCTGGTAACAGAGGCCTGCCGGTATACCTGCGTACCGGAGAAGAGCCGCCAGGAGATGCGCTTTTGCATGACAAATGCCATGTCCGAGTTTAATAACATCACTTGCTGAGCATGCCACACCCTGGGCATTTACGTCAAAGGTGTGCGGAATATTATCACGAACATATTCGTAGGCTGTTTTTACCGAGGTTATTTCGTCCGAGACTGTCAGTTCCAGTTTTTGAGCCAGATTGCAGACCTCTTTACTTTCGAAATCCATAAATAGGTCGTTTACCAGATAATTTTCAATATTATCTTTCTGCTGCAAGGTATTTTTCATATTAACTATCATTCCTTTCGTTGTGCTTAAGGCACAAAAGTGATGAAAATCTATAACCTTTACCGTTATAAGGCCAATAAAGGAGGTTAATCAGCCATGTGCTTGGGATTAATTGTTTTAAAGCCTGATGTCTGGTGTATACCCCCAATTGATTCGTATGTTACTATTGATGAAATTCAATATTGTATAATTATACATCAAAAAGTATAATTATACAATATTGGGTATAAATTTTTATATGCAAATATACTTTTGATGCTATGCATACCAAACAAAATTCGATATAATATTAAAATATTGAGATGACTTAAAGTATTAAGCTTTAAAATATGCCTATTTTACAAATAAGGAGTTGTTATTTTTGAACAATGAGATGGTATTGGTGCTGGATTTCGGCGGACAGTACAACCAATTGATTGCACGCCGCGTCAGAGAAGCTAATGTATACTGTGAGGTTATTCCTTACAGTGCGTCACTGGAGCGAATTAAATCATATAACCCCAAGGGAATTATATTTACAGGAGGACCTAATTCGGTACTGGATGAAGGTGCACCCAAATGTGATCCGGGAGTATTTGAGCTTGGTATTCCTGTTTTAGGAATATGCTATGGTATGCAGCTTATGAGCGTTATGCTCGGAGGTGCGGTTGAAGCTGCCAAACAGCGTGAATACGGTAAGGTGGAGATTTGTGTGGACAAGTCCCAACCGTTTTTCCAGGATGTTGACGAGAATACCACCTGCTGGATGAGCCACACATACTATGTAAGCAATCCGCCGGAAGGTTTTGTGATTACTGCTAAATCCTCAAATTGCCCGGCAGGAGCCATGCAGCATATCGAAAAAAACTTGTATGCGGTTCAGTTCCATCCTGAGGTTATGCACACTCCAAAGGGAAAGGAAATGCTGAGGAATTTCCTCCTTAACATCTGTCACTGCAAGGGTGACTGGAAAATGTCCTCTTTCGTTGAGAACTCAATCAAAGCCATAAGGGAAAAGGTTGGAGACAAGAAGGTTTTATGTGCCCTGTCAGGCGGTGTGGATTCTTCTGTTGCGGCAGTTCTAATCCACAAGGCAATCGGAAAGCAGCTGACCTGCATATTTGTTGATCACGGACTTTTGAGAAAGTATGAAGGCGACCAGGTCGAGCAGGTATTCAGAAATCAGTATGACATAAACATGCTCCGTGTTAATTGCGAAGACAGATTTTTGGAAAAGCTTAAAGGGGTATCCGACCCTGAGACCAAGAGAAAAATTATCGGTGAAGAATTTATAAGAGTATTCGAAGATGAAGCCAAGAAAATCGGGAAGGTTGATTTCCTTGTTCAGGGAACCATCTATCCTGACGTAATAGAAAGCGGTCACGGTGATGCGGCGGTTATCAAGAGCCACCACAATGTGGGCGGACTTCCTGATCATGTGGATTTCAAGGAAATAATCGAGCCCTTGAGAAACCTGTTTAAGGATGAGGTAAGAAAGGCCGGAGAAGAAATGGATATTCCTGAGGATATCGTCTGGAGACAGCCTTTCCCTGGTCCTGGTCTTGCTATCAGAGTAATCGGTGATCTTACAAAGGAAAAACTCGATACATTGAGAGATACCGACTATATTTTCCGCGAAGAAATAAAGGCAGCAGGCCTTGGCAGAGAAATAAACCAGTACTTTACAGTATTGACAAACATGAGAAGCGTGGGAGTTATGGGTGACGAAAGGACCTATGACTATACACTGGCTCTGCGTGCGGTGACAACTACCGACTTTATGACAGCCGACTGGGCAAGAATTCCTTATGATGTACTGGAGAGAATTTCAAACCGTATTGTCAACGAAGTAAAACACATCAACAGAGTGGTGTATGACATAACTTCAAAGCCGCCGGCTACTATCGAGTGGGAATAGGGTGTGATGTAGGAACAGTAAGGGTTTTGAGGATTCCTACTATATGAAAAAATAATAAAAAGTGTGTATGATGTTTGCTTGAAAAATAGGACATCGTACACACTTTTTTTGCTCTTTTTTGATGGTTTTTAACGGTGTATATGATGTTGACATGTCAAAAATCATATGGAAGGGAAGATTGATTATGCAAAAGGGAAAGACCTATGGTAAACAAGCATTTCGGACATCTCAAACAAAAGAAAAAAATCTTAGTGAAGTTGCGGAAGATTACTACAATTTATGTACCATACGAGGTACGGCAGAGGTCACTATAAAGGGCTACAAATCAGCTTTAAAGTACTTTAATGAGTTCAATGGAGATAATCCTATTGATAGTGATTCTGTCAATATGTACATTCTTCATTTGAAAAAGAACGGATTCAAGGACACAACGATTAATAGCTATATTACCAAGTTATCTCCTATTTTTAATTTTGGTTATAGTAAAGGTTACCTTCCGAAAGTTGAAATACATGAAATAAAAATTCAGAAGACCTTCAAAGATATTTATTCCGAACAGGAAATGAATTTATTATTAAAACAACCCAAGGAGAAGGATTTTGTTTCAATAAGGAATTGGTGTATGGTTTGGGTCTTCGCAAGTACCGCCATAAGGCGTACAGAGTTACTTAATCTTAAGGTTATGAATGTTGATATGGTTAATAGAGTAATTGCCTTAAATCATACAAAAAATAAGAAATGCAGGTATATTCCAATCTCCAGTTCCTTATATGAGGTCTTGGAATTATATCTGAATACCAGGAATTATGAAAGTGCTGATGAATATCTTTTTTGTTCAGTGTATAATACAATTTTAAGTACAAGTACTATCAATAAACAGTTAGAAAAGTACAATTACTCAAGAGGTGTTACTAAAACAGGAATCCATAAATATCGGCATACATTTATAACCAATGCCGTCAATAATAATACAAATGCTCTCCTGCTTCAAAAACTCACAGGTCATAGTACACTTAAAGAGCTTAACACTTACTATAATGCAAATACAAATGATGTTGCAAATATTATTGATGAAATTGCTCCTAAGAGTCCGAGTAAAAAAAATATTTTTAAGAAAAAATAAATGGTATTTAATCAAGAGCCTTGCCTATAGAGCAAGGTTTATTTTTTTATATAATTTTGGCATTTACATAACATGGCCTTAATATTATAATAATAAGTATACCGAACATATGTTCCTTGAATTTGGATAGGAGTTGATTTATTATGACAGCACCTTTTGGAGATGAGCAAAAACAAATTCTTCAACAAAAAGCAGAGAAAGAATTATACAAAAGTTATCAAAAACAATATGTAGACGTTCAATCCTTGATAACGAATGAGGGTAAACTCATCCCTTTGGTAGTATACTTTGATTCCGATCACAAATACGAGATAGATAAGATTCTCGAAATGAAAAAAGCAGCGAGCCTTAAGGTTGGAGGGACGGGTATACGCTATAAAGTACGTATCTGTAATAAAGAGACTTATTTATTTTTTGATGACGGGGAATTCAAATTTTTTGTTGAGGCTAAGACATAAAAAAAGTATAAGACCCTCTTATGTGATATACCATAATATGTTATAATATTAGTGTATATTTGACATTAAAGTAATGGTTTGTAGGAATAAGAGGTACAAAATGTATATTCCTTATGATGGGGAAAGATATTGTGCATTTATTGACGAGACTGGTAACTTTGGTTATAAATTTGATAAATCAGGATGTAGTAGTCATTTTATAGTCACTGCAATAATTGTTGAATACGATAAAGTTGAATTCTTAAGAAAAGAAATTGATAAAATAAGAATTAAGCATTTTGGTAGTGGGGAGATCAAATCATCAAAAATTAATCATAATAAACGATTTGAAATCATTCAAGAGATTGTCAATCTAGAATTTCAAATAATGGTTTTTGTAATAAATAAAAAGCAAATTAATCAGTTAAGTGGACTAGGTTATAAGAAAACATATTATAAATATTTAAACAATTTATTATACAAACAAATTAAATTGTTTTATCCTTATATTGAAGTATATTCTGATAATCATGGTTCAGAATCTTACATGATGGAATTTGAAAATTATGTAAGAAATCAAGATAGATATACTATACTTGATGAATTTTGCTTTAGATTTGTAGATAGTAAAAAGGAACCCCTTATTCAGTTAGCAGATATTATCTGTGGTACAATTTCCTTTGGATTTGAAGATGGCAAAATATGTAATAACTATAAAGCTTATTATAATTTATTGAAGAGTAAAATTAAATCAATTGATTTATGGCCATTAACATACGAAAATTATTTAAAGAATTTAGATAAGCTAGATAAATCCAACTATGACAGCAAAATTTCTTCCCATTGCATAAAACTTGCGGTGAAATATATTACAGAACACGAAAAATCAAAAGATCCTGAAGACAAGCATAGAGTACTTATATTGAATTATTTATTAAATGAATTATACTCATTTAACTCTCAAAGATATGTATCAGCCCATGAGTTATTAAATTATATTAACAATAATATGGGAGCCAACTATAATAGCCAGACATTTAAAACAAATATTATCGCAAAGTTGAGGGATAAAGATGTTATTATTTCTAGTAGCGCAACTGGATATAAAATACCAATATCCGAAAAAGAGCTTTATTCGTATACGAACAAAACTATAAATAATATTATGCCGATGCTTGATAGACTTCACAAATGTCGAGAAAGAATTTTGTCATTGACTGACAGTAATCTAGACATATTAGATTCAGAAGAATACATCAAAATTAAAAGGTTTTATGATGAAATTTATAAAACTAAGTAACAAAGAATATATAATATTGCGGGCATATACTTTTTATGTATTTAATCTAAATTATTGTTAGTAGATTTATCAGGATTTGAACAAGGTGTTTTTATCCCGTTAATTTCTCTTATATGATAATTTTCATAATTTCCTTTTTCAATTTTATTAACGAACTGAGTTCTAGTCATATTCTGGTTATTATAATTATCTCTAAATTTTAGATTTCTACCAGAATCACTTTCTAATGTTGTAGATACTCTTTTTCTTGACATTATATAAGCCTCCTCCATATTAAGAATTTAGTATATGCCCATATATATTGTATACTAATAATGAGGTTCATACAATATATAGTACTAACTTGAATTAGTAAATATAATCTGACATTTTATTGCATATTAATTGTTATGGGAATACAATATAGGTAAATATTACATGTATTGGAGATGATTAAAATAAGCAAAAAAATCATTGGTTTTTTCCTAATCCTATGCATTATTATCTCATGTAACTTATTTACTGTAGGCGCTGCCACGCCTAAGGTGAAAGTGACTGTAAAGTTGGATTCAATTGAATGTGTCGAAAATAACCATGTTGGCAATGAATGGTCATTTGGATGCACAGTTAATAAAAAAGAATTAGCTAAAGGAGATTCAATCTCCGTATCGACAACTTCTACTGGCAAAATTACTATAGTCTCTTCTGTTGAAGAAGAGGATAAAATTCCTGATATCGGTTCCAAAACTTTATCTATTCCTGTTAGTAAATTAAAAGCCAAAAAGGATACTACATATACATCCCAGGTAACCGTTACAGAAAATAGAGGTAGGTATTCTGGAAACAAAGCTATATGGAAGTTTACCTATATTGTTAAAAGGTCATAAAAATATAGGGAGGGAGTATGGAGTGTTTATCTACAAAAATTGATAGGCTATATTACACGGCAATTGAGCGTGAAATAGCTAATTATTATGACTTAGGAAGTGTTAATAGCTCAGGATTACCAGTTACACTAAGTGAAGATGAGTATGGTACATATTATAT
>JAEVZU010000167.1 GCA_023392075.1 Bacillota bacterium
TTATAAAAAAATGCCCACGGCGCCGCAAGGCCGGGGGCATTTTTAAAGCGGGAACTCCTATAACTTACCAAATATATAGTTTGTTATAGTTTGACTGTACTAATAAATTCTGTATGCTGATTCAAAATGATTTATCCAATAGGAGGAGTTAATTGACGTAACTCTAACCCTTCCCTGGCTGGAGGATGCATCTATCATCTGACCGTTACCCAGAGCAATACCAACATGTCCTCTGTAGGAAATTATATCGCCGCGCCTGATACTTTTCATGCTTGAAATTTTTTGGAATTTGCCTGTATTCTGCCAGGAGTAGGAGGTCATATAACTTTGCCTGATACCTGCCTTATTTAGTACCCAATATACAAAACCGGAACAGTCAAAGGTATTTGGTCCCTTTGCGCCGTATACATATCTGGAACCAAGTTTTGATTGGGCTATTGAAATTATCCGGTCTACCATTGAACTGGAAGAATAACCGGAGTCACCACCACCTCCGCTGTTTCCTCCCGAATGACTGCCGCCCGAACCTGAATTTGAACCGCCGCCGGAAGAACCGCCGTTCCAGCTTTTTGCACTGTCTGAAAGCAGCTTGTTTATTGTCTGTGAACCGACTTTACCGTCTGCTGACAGCCCGTTGCGCTTCTGAAAGTTTATTACAGCATCATTTGTATCCGAACCGAAATAGCCTGTTACGTTTTTAAGATATTTCAGCTTTTTCAGATAGGTTTGAATATTTTCGACATCCCCACCCCTGTCACCGGTTTTTATGCAATATTCCTGGGCATCACCCGACATTAACATTTCCTTTGTCGCAGGTCCCATATATCCGTCTGCAATAATACCGTTGATATCCTGAAAATGTTTTACAGCTAATACCGTATCATTTCCATACTTGCCGTCGGGCTTTGTTGTCAGGTAACCCAGCTGATTCAGCCTTTGCTGGTATTTCAGTATTTCGTCGTTTTGATCGCCCAAATAGAAGGAGAGAGGTATTGCTTCTGCAGAGTATAATTTTTCTCTGGTATTTTTTCCTACATTTCCGTCATCAAAAAGACCGTTTCTTTTTTGGAATTCCTTTACTGCAGTTTCGGTATCAGTACCAAAATAACTTGTGACCTTATTCAGGTAGCCCAGCTCATAAAGACGAGTTTGAAGCTGTTCTACATCTGTGCCCTCAGATCCGATGTATACCGTGTATTCTTTGGCGTCGTCGGACATGAGCAAATTATAGGTATCACTATCAACTTCACCAGTAATATTCAACTCATGCTTGCGTTGAAACAATTTTACAGCTGTTTCTATTGCCTCACCGAATTCCTCGGTAGGCTCGTCCGACTCCAGATAATCAAGTTGAACCAGTTTTTGCTGAATAACTGTAACAATTTCATCTTTTACTCCAAGCTTCACTATATCACCTTTTGAAGGGTCAAGGGGTGATTTTTTACCACGGGAGATCTTTTCCTGTGAAAGTGCCCCTGCTTCAGATGCAGCGCTCTTTCCAGATTTTACTGAATTGCTGTCCGAGGTATATGGTGCAGAAGTATTTGAAGGTTGGTTATCCGCTGTGGTTGAAGAAATATTCAAACCGGATGGAAGAGATGTGGTTACAACTACCGCAAGGGTTATCACTAATGCCCCTGAGGCTGAAAGCAAGTAATATTTGAATCTTTTAGGATATTTTTCTTTATATGCTTTAATCTTTTGTGTAAGATTACTATAAAGGTTTTTGGCATTTTTTTTACTCATGTTTTCTCCAATAAATTATGTATTTTATTAAGTTGTGTATAGAAATGGTTTTAAAAAATACATGCGTATTCTCTTATAATATTTACGCAACAAAAAAACCACTTCCCATATAAAAAAATTACAGCAGGAATTGGTAAAGATTTGAAACAAGAAGAATTAATTACAAGATGATGCAACAAAAAAGAAAGTTTTAAAAAATATGCTTATCAGACAAAACTTTATGTAGGCATTAAAAACTCAATTGTGACAATTCCCAGTATATACATAATTTTTTTAAATGCATGTTAATATGATAACACAATATTAAAACAATTTCATTGCACTTATTTTACAATATAGTTTGATTAAGCATCATTTCGTCTGTAATACGTCAAATTTCGGGGAATGTCTCCTTATTTTTACTTTATCTACAATGAATATCAGGTAGCCCAGAACCAAAAAAACAAAAATCAACAGGCAGACATTTTTAATAACATTAATCCAGCCAAGCAGATCAACGTCTATAAAGAAATAGGGATAAGGACTTTTAACAATTTCAATAATACCGCCAAGTTTGGCACGCACTAAAATAAAAATAAAATAAGCTATTGGCAGCAGCAGCCATGCTATGGGGTCAAACCAACGGAAATTAAGCTTTTCATCGAAAACCAGCCAATCGGTTAAAGCTGCAATCGGAACAAAATAATGAACCAACATATTTTGCCAGTTGAATATACTGTAAGCTGCGGTGCCGGCACTCAAAAATTTTGGAACCAAAATAAACTGGTAGATTATAAAGGTTACGGCTATGGCCATTGTAACCGCACCCTTGAAATGAGGAAGAAATACTGTTGTACCCTTTATACCTCTGTTTTTTAAATCCTGAAAGGTTTTAATTATCAGGATAGAAAAGAAGATAAAGCATAGGGCATTACTTTGAATCGTATAAAAAATCAGCATGTAGGGTGCGGGCTTCCCGCTGGGAAGGCCGGAGTTGAGGTAAAGTCCGATTCCACATCCTGCTAAAAACAGAATTCTAAAAATTAATGCGAACAAGCGATTATGAATGCACATAACATTTTCCTCCGCAAGAAGCTAATTTTTAATACTGTAACGCCAATCAATATTCACTTTTATGTTTTGATTATATCATCAATGTATTTTTTTTAAAACAATTTGAGGATATGTATACAATATTTTTTTAAATACATATATAACACTGTATTAATATGGTATAATTAAACATATGTAACTAAAATCGCTGTAAAAATCATGTAAATTCCAACTCTTATTTGTCAGAATATAAAATTATCATAAAAATACTTATCTTCTTTTGGTTAAACTTTTGATTGCTTTAAAAAACAAAATATATTATTATAAATACATTATTAAAAGACATTTATAAAACTGGGTGATTATTATGACTACAGGTAGAGTAAATAGTATTGAGGTAAAAAAAATAAACAGAAATTCCATATATAATTTCCTATATATGAGAGAACCTATTTCTATCCAGGAGATAGCATACTCTCTAAATATGAGTCTGCCAACCGTGACTCAAAATATAAAGGAGTTATATGAACGCGGGTTGGTTATTGAGACAGGCCTGTTTGAGTCTACAGGAGGACGCAAGGCCAAGGCCATTTCCTATAACAGTACGGCCAAATATGCTGTTGGACTGGACATAACAAGAAACCATGTAGGTATTGTTATAATAGATCTCAGTGCCAAAGTTATCAAGAATTATAGAAAATTGTTTCCGTTTGTCAACTCGAAGGAATATTTTAAAGGTGTGGGCGATCTTGTGAACAGTTTTGTCTCGGGGTGTAAAATTGAACCTGAAAACATACTGGGTGTGGGGATAGCATTGCCTGCAATTTTATCCGACGACAGCCGTTCGGTAAGCTATGCACAGGTAATTGATTTTGAAGGAGGCAGTATTACGGCCTTTGAAGAATTTATTCCATACAGATGCACCTTCAGCAATGATGCAAATGCTGCCGGGTTTGCTGAAATGTGGGGAGATAAAACGGATGAAAATGTTGCATATTTGTCCCTGAATAATTCTGTGGGCGGATCGATCATAATAGCAAAAAATATCTATAATGGTCAGAATCAGCGGGGCGGCGAATTTGGACATATGACAATAGCTCCTGCCGGGAGAACCTGCTATTGCGGGCAAAAAGGCTGTGTAGATGCCTATTGTTCTGCAAAAATATTATCCGACAGCACAAATGGAAATATCGCAGAGTTTTTCAGACTTTTAAGATTGGGGAAGGAGCCTCAAAAAAGTATCTGGGAGGAATATGTAACATACCTTGTGGTAGCTATTAACAACTTAAGGATGCTGTTTGACTGTAAAGTAATCCTTGGTGGATATGCCGGTGCATATATGGACGAGTATCTTGATGAACTGAGACAAAAAGTATCCAAATACAATACCTTTGAAGTAGACGGGACATATTTGCACGTATGTAAATATAAACTGGAAACAACTGCAGTGGGAGCTGCTCTTCTCCATGTTGAAGATTTTATAAAAAATATCTGAAAACAAATCTTTTTAAAGTTAATAAATAAATTCTGAGATTTTTGGAAAAATAAAGTGTATGTATCCTTCACCAAATTGATGGTATTATGGGTTACGTACCTTTTTTTATTATTAATTCATAATTTCCGTTCAAAACAATTCTCAAATTGTGGGTTATGAGGATACTTGTAGGATATGCTGTATAACCACATATTCACTTTATACAAAATAACTAAAAAAATATTGCTTATTTAAAAATTGTATATTGACTTTGTATAAAAACACGATATAATCTTATTAAAAGTAATTTATAAAAGTCTTATATAAATACATTGGGTGAATGTGTTTTAAAAAACAGCTGTTCATAAGTGGAATATTTATATTAGAATTCATAATTACCGTTTAGATCTAAATTGTTACTTTCAGTTTAGAAGAATCTATTCAGGGGAGTTTACGGGGAGAAGGATATGAATCAAAACATTAAATTAAGAGTTTCACAAATTGAAAAATCCTTTCCAGGGGTAAAGGCACTTGATAAAATCGATTTTACTGTAAAAAAAGGCTCAGTCCATGTTTTGTGCGGTGAGAAC
>JAEVZU010000327.1 GCA_023392075.1 Bacillota bacterium
TTTGAGCTTCAAATCGAGACAGGAGGTCGAGTTTGAGCGACGGCAAAACCGCTTTAAATGAGGCGATACAATTTTCGCAATTGTTTTGGGTGCATCCTTATTTTATGAAGTTAGTACGGAAGTTACCAGTTAATATAAAAATATTACCTTGGTAAAGTATAAATAAAATTAACTAGCACAACAAGTTGAAGTTAGTATGGGAGCACTATTACAATTTCCCACATATATTTCAATTGTCTTAGTTTTGCGACACACTTTTTTTTGTGCGAAATATACAAATCCGTTCTTTGAAAAGAGGTAACAATTGTTACATATGATGTCACGGATTTGGTAGAGTCAACTTTATGCAAGGTTATATAATACAGACATAGATTCCAAACAACCAGTCACAATTGAATTTACAGGAGACCTTTCAAATGGATACAATCGTAAAAGTTGAAAGCAACACAATCAGCCCCCTCAAAAGACGGAACAGATGGAACGCCGTATTGAGACATAAGGTTCTTTATCTTTTGATGCTGCCGGGCATAATTTATCTGCTGCTGAATAATTATATCCCGATGTTTGGTATTATTATTGCCTTTAAAAATTATAACTTCGAGGATGGATTTTTGTTCAGCCCGACGGTTGGTTTTGACAATTTCAGATATCTGTTTGATACACCTGACGCGTTTATAATGACCCGGAATACTCTGGGCTACAATGCTGTTTTCATAGTAGTTAATTTGGTTCTGTCTGTAACCATGGCTATTTTATTGAATGAAGTACGCGGCCGTTACACAAAAAGATTTTACCAGAGTGCGGTACTGCTTCCGTTCTTTTTGTCGGCAGTAATTGTGGCATATCTGGTATATTCGTTACTGAACCCGGATTCCGGCCTTGTCAACAGATACATATTAAAGTCTTTTGGTGTTGAGCCAATTTCATGGTATCTGGAACCAAAATACTGGCCGTTTATACTGGTTATAACAAACGCCTGGAAAAATGTAGGATATGGCAGTATCATATACATTTCGGCTATGACCGGGATAGATGCGGAGTATTATGAAGCTGCCACAATAGATGGTGCAAAAAAATGGCAGCAGGTTAAATATATAACCCTTCCGCTGCTGGTGCCTGTTATGGTCATTATGACAATTCTCTCTATCGGCAGAATATTTTATTCGGATTTCGGCCTGTTTTATCAGCTTCCAATGGGCTCAGGCACTTTGCTGCCTGCAACAAATGTTATTGATACATATGTGTACAACAGCCTTGTAAACATGGGAGATATCGGTATGTCATCGGCAGCAGGTTTTTATCAGTCGGTGGTAGGTTTTATATTGGTGCTGACTACAAATCTGGTAGTTCGCAAAATCAGCCCGGAAAACGCTCTATTCTGAGGATTATATATTCAAATGAATGTTCCGGCCAAAATAAAAAAAGGTTCATGTCCATCAATGGCTTATGGAGGTCAATTAAAAGATGAAAAATAACAGAACTCACTGGTTAATACATGTTATATTCATATTTTGTTCTGCTGCAGCAATTCTGCCGGTATTACTGGTAGTTGCCATATCGTTTTCGAGTGAAGATTCAATAAACAAATACGGCTACTCCTTATTGCCCCATGAATTTTCAACCTATGCATATCAGTATCTATTTAATGATCCGCATGTTTTGTTGAGAGCTTATGGCAATACTATTTTTGCAACTGTTGCGGGAACTCTGGCATGTATGATAATAACCTCGGCACTGGCTTATCCGCTTTCAAGGAAGAGCATGCCCTACAGAAAATTCTTCACAATGTTTGTAGTGCTGACCATCTTATTTAACGGAGGTCTGGTTCCCTGGTATATCGTAATGAAAAACTATCTGCACTTTAACGATAATATCTGGGCTTTGGTTGTTCCGGGGCTTCTTCTTAACGGATTCAACGTATTGATAATGAGAACGTTCTTTCAGAATACAATACCCGGGGAACTGCTGGAGGCGGCCAACATGGATGGCGCAGGCGAATTCAGGATATTTGTCCAGATTGTAATACCGCTGTCCAAACCGGTATATGCCACAATAGGTTTGTTCGCCACACTGGCTTACTGGAACGACTGGTATAACAGTATGATTTTCCAGGTAAATCATGATAATTACAGTATGCAGTACGTTTTACAGAGTATTCTGCTGAACATTCAATATCTTGCACAAAACACCAAGAGCAACAACATGTCGGCTTCTCTGGCCTCCCTTCCCCAGGAGACCTCGAGAATGGCCATGGCCATCGTTGCAATTGGTCCCATAATATTTGCATATCCATTTTTCCAAAAATACTTTATAAAGGGATTGACTATTGGAGCAGTTAAAGGATAATACAGGTAAAGGCCTGATTATTAATACAGTTTTATATGGAGGGTATAAAATGAAAAGAAGGATTGGAACTTTGTTATTGGCAGTTTCATTCTCAGTTACCATGGCTCTTTCCGGATGCGGCAGTTCAAACACATCCACAGCCACAAGCACTTCAGCCGGAACAGCTGCCGTATCAACAACTGCAGCTGCCGAATCAAGCGCTGCTGCATCAACCGAGGCAGGTGCCATTGACCCCAAGACATTGAAGCCTGTCAAGCTGGTATTTGTAACAATGGGTGAGACTCCAAAGAATTTGGCGGCAGTAAATGAAGAAGCAAGTAAATATCTTACTGAAAAAATAAACGCTACTTTGGAATACCGTCCCATTTCGTGGGGAAATTACGCTAATAAAGTTAATCTTATGTTTGCTTCGGGTGAGAAATTTGACTTGATGTTTACTGCATCCTGGATGTTTGAAGCGCAGTTTGCAGCAAAGAAACAGATTCTCCCAATAGATGATCTGATTGCACAATACGCACCCGACTATCTGGCAACAGTTCCCCAGGACGTCAGAGAAGCCGGATTTATAAGCGGCAAGGCTTATGGTCTTACAGGCTATAAGGAATGGGCTGCCGATAAAGGTCTGATCTTCAATAAGGAAATAGCAGATAAATATGGCATCAGTGCCGATACAGTCAAAACCTGGTCCGACCTGACTCCCTACCTCGAAAAAATAAAACAGGGCGAATCCGGAATGTCCCCTCTGGCAGCAAGATCTGAAAACTCACCAATGGTTCAGATGATGGCTATCAACGCCTATGATACGCTTGGTGACGGCCCTGGCTGCATAAGCAGAACAGCAGGTGATACAAAGGTTGTAAACATGTTTGAACAGCAGGATTTCATGGATGCTGCAAAGTTAACACGTGAATGGTTTAAAAATGGATACATAAATAAGGATGCTGCATCAACAACCCAAATGGAATACCTGGCTGTAAAGGCTAAAAAGGCAGCAGGTTACGGTCAATCAGGAAAACCGGGTATAGCAGCACAGGAAGGCCGTCAGTGCGGTATGCCTGTAATCTATATCCCGATGGATAAGCCGTATATGACTACAAGTGACGCAGCAAGTGCCATACTTGCAGTACCAAGCACGGCAAACGATCCTGCACGTTCGGTAATGTTTGCGAACCTGCTTCATAAGGACAAATACCTTGTCAACCTGTTGAACTGGGGTGTTGAGGGTAAGGACTATGTAAAGGTTGATGATAATACTATCAAGTATCCTGATGGAATGACAGCTGAAAACTCAACTTATAACCTCAATATGAGCTGGTTGATGGGTGACGTTACACTTAACTATCTTTGGGAATCGGATGAAAAGGATATCTACGACCAGTACAAGAAGTTCAACGACAGTGCCGACAGATCGGCAGCTCTGGGTTTCAGCTTTGATTCAACACCTGTAAAGAACGAAGTTGCTGCATACAACAATGTAATCAAGCAGTATACAGGTGCTATATACTCAGGCTCGGTAGATCCGGAAACAACAATTCCAAAATTCAACGATGCTTTAAAAGCAGCCGGCATGGATAAGGTTATTGCAGAGAAACAAAAACAGCTGGATGCATTTATAGCAGCTAAAAAATAAATAATTAACGCTATTTACTGAAGGTTGGTTGGCACAGCTGGTTCTGTGCCAACCTTCTTTAGTTTGATAAAGTAAATATTTTATAAAAATGGGATTGTGATACATATGTCGTGGAATTAAAAAATGGAGGCTATATGGGTAAATTTGCTGATAAATATTTTAAAGTTTGTCCGTGGGAAGTAATTGAAGACGGTTTTAATCCGGAGTATGGCCGTGTATCCGAGTCAATATTTTCCCTTGGCAATGAGTACATGGGAGTACGCGGATATTTTGAGGAAGGCTACAGCGGTGATAAGCTGCTGGGAAGTTATCTTAACGGGGTATACGAAGAAAATATAACGGAAAAATCCGCCTATAAGGGCATTTCAAACCGCGGAACCTTTATGGTGAACGGTGTTGACTGGCTTTACACCAGATTGGAACTGGATGGAGAGGAACTTGACCTTGCAAAGAGTAAAATCAGCAGCTTCAAGAGGAAACTGGACATGAAAACCGGTGTACTGGCCAGGGAGTTCCTATGGCATACAAAAACCGGGAAGGAAATCAAGGTGGAGTTCACAAGATTTCTGAGTATGATAACACCGAAGCTGGGCTGTCAGAGAGTTACGCTTGAACCTGTAAATTTTTCGGGGAATATTGAAGTCAAGGCAGGTCTTGACTTTTCACCTATACATGAAACCATGCAAAGAAGTCTTTGGAATTGCCTGAAGCAAGGGATTTCGGACGGCATTACCGGAAGCCTGGGAAGGACCAAAGCAAGCGGGCAGATGGTGTATGCCGGATTTAAGATACAAAGTAAACAAACATTGGCTTATACATATATTGAGAAGGATAAATTGAATTACCTGGGTTTCAAGCTGGCTTTGGAAAAGGGCAGAAAGGTTTATTTTGACAAGACGGCTGTGGTGTACGCGGAAAAGAATGCGGGTAAAAACCCTGAAAGAGTATGGTCGGAAGGGATTGAACTTGCAAATCTGCACAGTGCAAAAGAATACGATGAGGCTTTAGCTGAAAATACGGTTTACTGGAACGATATTTGGAACACCTTTGATGTTTCAATTGAGGGTGATGCCCATAACCAGCAAGGAATAAGATACTGCATTTTTCAGATGCATCAGACCTATCACGGTGAGGATTCCAGCATGAATATCGGAGCAAAGGGGCTGACAGGAGAAGCGTACGGCGGAAATGCCTTCTGGGATACAGAAACCTACTGCCTCCCCTTTTATCTTTTCAATAATCCGAAGGCGGCAAGGAACCTGCTTGAATACAGATATAACACACTCCCGCAGGCAATCGAACGCGCAGGGGAGCTGGACTGTGACGGCGCATGTTATCCCATAGCAACACTGGACGGAACAGAGAGCTGTACACTTTGGCAGCATGCAAGTCTCCAATTCCAGCCAAGTACGGCAGTAGCCTATGGCATCAGGCATTATGTGAAAATTACCGGAGATAAGGCCTTTCTGTATGAAAATGGTTTGGAGATGCTGGTACAGATATGCCGTTTTCTTGCCACAAGGGGACAGTGGAGTTCCAGAACCGGTAAATTCGGCTATTATGGTGTCATGGGTCCCGATGAATTTCAGATGATGGTGAATAATAACTGCTATACAAATTTTATGGCTAAAAAGACCTTTGAGTATACTATTGAGGTTTTAGCGGAGGCTAAAGCCGTCAAGCCGGAAGCATACGCAGAGATTCAAAAGAAGCTTGGCCTTGAGGCGGCCGAATTGGGTAACTGGAGCAGTATGGCTGAAAATATGAGGATTCCTCTGGAGGAAATAACGGGAATATATGAACAGCACGAGGGATACTTTGATCTGCCGCATATTGATATCAAAGCAATACCTGTTAAAGATTTTCCTCTTTATCACAACTGGTCCTATGACAGGATATACAGAAACGACATGATAAAGCAGCCTGATGTACTGATGTTCATGTTCCTGCATAATCAGAGCTTTTCCTATCAAAGCAAAAAAGCAAATTATGAGTTCTATGAGCCCAGATGTATCCATGAATCCTCGCTTTCACCGTCAGTGCATTCGGTTTTGGCATCCGAGCTGGGACGTCATAAGGAAGCCTTTGATTTTTTCAGTTTTGCAACCCGCATGGACCTGGACAACTATAACAGAAATACCAGGGAAGGTTTGCATACCACTTCCATAGCTGCTGCCTGGGTCAATATAGTTTACGGCTTCGGAGGTATGAGATCCGACGGTGAAATGCTTCTGTTCAACCCATCAATACCTGCGGCCTGGAAATCCTACAGCTTCAGGGTGCTTTACCGAAAAACCGTTCTTGAAGTCAAGGTGATGAAGGAAACGGTCATATTTAAAACCATCAACTCTCCGGAGGCAAAGGTGAAAATATACGGAGAAGATTGCAGTGTAGACGGAGAGGGCCTGGAAATACCTGTCCCCGAGCAATGGAGAGGTTGAGTCGCATAACTGGCTGTGGCAGCTGATGTGGTGCATGGCCAATTAACCTCCTTTACTCGCCGTATAGCGGGTGAGGAAGGAAAAGATTTCATTACAGTTTTGTGGCCGCTATGCGGCTCAAAGCCATAACATGGCTTGGGAGGTTAATATGTCCTGGATAATAGAAGAAAAAGGTTTCAACAAAAACAACATAGAGCTGAACGGAAACAAGTTCCTGCTGGGAAACGGTTATATGGGCTACAGGGGGACATTGGAGGAATTTGAAAAGGACCGGCTGGTGGCCTGCAATCTTCTGGGCTTGTATGACAGGGTCGGAGATAAGTGGAGAGAACCGGTAAACGCTCCAAACGGCTTTTATACAAGATTGAGCTGCAACAATGAACAGCTGGGGCTGCCGGGCAGCCAGGCAGCCGGACATACACAGAGCCTGGATATATATTCCGGATTGCACAAAAGGGAAAGCACTTTCCACGTGTCCGGCGGAAACAGGGTGAGTATAGAAACCGAGAGGTTTCTCGGACTGTCGGATGTGCACCTGATGTGCATGAAATATTCATTAAAGGCGGCCGAGAGCTGCAGAATCGTTATAGAAACGGGTATAGACGGAGAGGTCTGGGATATCAACGGCCCCCATTTAAAGGATATTCAGCCGGCGGCTAGGGAGGACCTGATTGTATTGAATACGGTAACAGGAGAGCTGGGCTGCCCGGTATCGGTTGCCGAGGGCATAGATATGCAGTTTACCGCACATATGTATATAAATGTAGAGGACAGGGGGATCCTGAGACGTATTTCTTTTGAAGCGCAGCCCGGGGAGTCCTATACCTTTTATAAATATGTGACGGTTTATACCGGCAATGATGTTCATAAAGCTGTCGACCCTCTGAAAGCAGTACCCAAGGAGGCAGAAGAGGATTGCCTTAGGGCGAAAAGCAGAGGCTATGCACGGTTGGCTGCAGAGAATGCAGCGCTTTGGGAAGATCGGTGGAAAATGTCGGATGTGAAGATAAATGGTGATGATGATGCCCAAAAGGCTTTACGGTACAGCATCTATCACCTGCTTTCCATCGCTCCGTCGCATTCCGACAGGGCATCAATACCTGCCAGAGGGCTTTCGGGGCAGGTCTACAAGGGTGCAATATTCTGGGATACCGAGATGTTCATGCTGCCTTTCTTCCTCTACACCAATCCCGGAATTGCAAGAAATCTTATGAGGTACAGGGTCCACACACTTGACGGTGCCAGAAGGAAGGCCGCCGAATATGGCTACAGGGGAGCGTACTATGCCTGGGAAAGCCAGGACACCGGAGATGATGCCTGTACGCATTTTAATGTAACCGATGTTTTCACCGGAAGGCCTATGAGAACTTATTTCAGGGATAAGCAGATCCACATCAGCACAGACGTAGTTTACGGCATTTGGCAGTATTACAGGCTGACCGGTGATGAAAGCATACTGCTGGAAGGCGGAGCAGAAGTAATCCTGGAGTGTTCCCGGTTTTTGATGTCCTATGCATATTTCAAAAAAGATAAAAACAGGTATGAGATCCTGGATGTAACGGGTCCTGACGAGTATCACGAAAGAGTAAACAACAATGCTTTTACAAATATGATGGTAAGACACACGCTTGAGGTGGCGGTTAAGACTCTGGAGCTGCTGAAAAACAAACATGCCGATGCTTATGAAAAGCTTGTGGCGGATCTGGATTTCACCCCGGAGTTGGATGCTCTGGAAGAAATGAATGCTCTGCTCTACATACCTCAGCCTGATGTCAAATCCCTTGTAATAGAACAGTTCGACGGATATCACAGATTAGAGGACATAAGCCTTGGGGAGCTGAAGGAGAGGATCATAAATCCAAATGAATATCTGGGCGGCGGAAATGGGATTGCCGCCACAACCAAAATACTCAAGCAGGCCGATACCGTGTTGATGCTCAACCTGTTTAAGGACAGGTTTCCCCATGAAGTAAAGAAAGCTAACTGGGAATATTACGAACCCAGAACAGAACACGGCTCTAGCCTCAGCCCCTGTGTATATGCCTTGCTGGCTGCCGATACGGGTAACCCCGAATGGGCATACAAATATTTTCTAAGGACGGCTGCCATAGACCTGACAGGAGAGTCAAAACAGTACGCCGGGACCATATATATCGGCGGTACCCATCCTGCTGCCAGCGGAGGTGCCTGGATGGCGGCAGTCCTTGGCTTTGGGGGAGTGGGTTTTGACGGGAATGTTGTTGCCGTAGATCCCAAGCTTCCTTCCAAATGGAGCTCTCTGGAGTTTATGCTTAACCTTAAGGGACAGCTTTTTACCATAGTAATAAATAAAGACTCGGTAACACTTAAATCCTGGCCGGAAAATACAGCAGACCTTGATTTCAGTGTAGCCGGAAAACTATTTTCCTGTAAAGCCGGAGAAAGTATTTCCTGCGGTTATAGTCATTAATAATTTTAAATTTAAAAATAAAGCTATGGTGTGGCCGCAATACGGCTCACGGAGGTTAATATGAACAATATAAAAGGAGCACTGTTTGATCTTGACGGAGTAATAGTTGATACTGCAAAATATCACTATCTTGCATGGAAGCGGCTAGCCGGGGAATTAGGGTTTGAGTTCACGGAGGAGCATAATGAGAGGCTTAAGGGTGTAAGCAGAATGAGATCTCTTGAGATATTGCTGGAAGTCGGGGGGCTAAGCTGTACCGAAGAGGAAAAGCTGGCCATGGCAGAGAAGAAAAACAACTGGTATGTTGAGTACATAAGGAAAATGGATGAGTCGGAAATACTTAATGGTGCCAGAGAATATTTACTCAAGCTCAAAGGTGAAGGTATAAAAATAGCACTGGGTTCTGCCAGCAAGAATGCGCCCATGATACTTGAAAACCTGGGAATAACCCATTTGTTTGACGCTGTGATTGACGGCAATAAAGTATCCAAAGCAAAGCCTGACCCTGAAGTATTCCTGCTGGGAGCAAAGGAACTGGGCCTGAAGGCAGCCGACTGCGTAGTATACGAGGACGCCGAAGCCGGAATAGAGGCTGCCCGAAGAGCCGGCATGGGCACTGTGGGTATAGGGAGCAGGGACATACTGAAGGAAGCGGATATGGTTGTCAGCGGTCTGTATGAATTGCTTTAATATTATTAATTAAAGCTTTGGGCTGGTTAATTTAACCTGTTGTGCTAATTTAAATTTTGTTTTTGCTTTACAGATAGATTTAATCAGAATCAACTGGTACGCGAGTACAACTTCATGAAATAAAATGCACAGTTAAAAACAATTGCGGTAAATTGTCGACGAAGGTAAAGTGGTTTTGCCGGCAAAGCAACAGGACGTTGCTTTGAGCTTCAAATCGAGACAGGAGGTCGAGTTTGAGCGACGG
>JAEVZU010000328.1 GCA_023392075.1 Bacillota bacterium
GTATTATCAATATTTTAATTACTGTAACACAGGTAAGAAAATCAATTATCAAAGCAATTCCAGAAACTCTTCAATTGGCCATCAGCGGAGGTATAGGACTTTTTATCGCATACATAGGGTTTAAGGACGCAGGTTTCCTGAAGTTTACCTCTGAAGCAAAACCCGGCGCTCCATTGACCATACTTGGCGAAAATGCAGACTCAGCTACAGTTATAGCCGGCGGTGCAAATGTAGTTCCTGCGTTCGTTAATTTTACAAGCCCTGTTGCCCAGCTGGCATTGATAGGACTTGTAATAACAGTTGTGCTCATGCTTTTGAAGGTAAAGAGCGCCATACTCATAGGAATTTTATCCAGTACCATCATTGGTATCCCCATGCACGTTACAACCCTGTCCACCGCTACTCCATATAAAATTTCAGACATATCCCAAACTGCTTTTGCCCTTGACTTTGCAGGCCTGTTCAGCGAACCTGGGAAAATAGCGGTTGTATTGGTTACCATACTTGCTTTCAGCTTGTCCGACACCTTTGATACTATCGGAACATTTATAGGAACGGGCAGGAAGAGCGGTATATTTGACGATAAGGATGAAGCTGAACTGTTTGCAGGAAAAGGCTTCAGATCCAAGATGGACAAGGCGCTTTTTGCGGATGCTACGGCAACTTCCATAGGTGCGCTGCTGGGTACCTCAAATACGACAACCTATGTTGAGAGTGCCGCGGGAATCGGAGCCGGCGGCAGAACCGGCCTGACTTCGGTGTTTACTGCAATTTTGTTTGCAATATGTCTGGTGTTTGCTCCTGTAGCCGGGATTATTCCGGGTGCGGCAACTGCTCCTGCATTAATCATTGTCGGTGTTTTGATGATGGGTTCCTTTGCCAAAATAAAATGGGAGAACTTTGACGAAGCACTGGCGGCCTTCTTTACAGCTGTGGTAATGCCTTTCTCCTACAGCATTTCAAACGGTATTGCAGCAGGCTTCATATTCTATGTAATTATGAAAATCTGCAAGGGCAAGGCAAAAGAGGTTCATCCCATACTGTATGTGGTAACCTGTTTGTTTGTACTTAATTTCATAATCGGTGCACTTATGAATCTGTAAAGCATATCTGCAATCAAACGGGCTGGCTCAAAATGATGAGGCAACTTAATAAATAGAGCTCAATTAAAAGCACACGCCTGAAATTGTACTTAAGCGCAAGTGTACAAATTTCAGGCGTGTGCTTTGTGAGTAATCCATATTGCTTTTTACGGATTATCAATCAGGTTGTTGACATAGGCATTTAACTTATCCACCAGCTCCAAATACATTTTATCTATTGATTCCAGATTAAATTTATCCCCCATAATGGTTTTTATCTGATTTTGCAGTTCCTTTGCCTTTGCCAGGAAAGAAACTCCGGAATTGACAGCTTCTTTATACTTACCGATTATGGAATCAAGCTCATCCCTGTATTTCTCATCTGTTCCGGGAGTGATGGCCAGACTGTAGATATCTATTATTTCGTCTCCGTCCCTGGAGGGGAAATATTCATGAGGAGTAGTACTGTCGAAAACAGCAAGCTCCAATTCCCTTATAATTACCATATCCAGGCTTTGGGGATCCAAAACGCAATGGTATAGCTCAACATCAAATCCTCTTTTTTGTGCGGCATCAGCAAGTTTCTTAAGTATTGTAGATTTTCCCGAGCCGGGGCGCCCTTTTAAAAAGTATCTCTTTCTTAAATCTCTTGTCAGATCCATTACAAAGTCCACAGAGCCTTTGAAGGTAGCTCCGCCGAGAAAGCGGTTCCTGACTATGCCTTCCTTTTTCATGGACATTTCACTTAAAAAGTTTTTGATTGCTGCATCTGCAATTTCATCCAGCTTCCCGAAATCTACGTTATCCAAATATACCTTTTCCCACTGGCCATGAAATCTGAGAGCATTCTGAAATTGTTTATAGGCCAGTTTGTAGAGTTCCTGGACCTTGCTCAGCAGAGAGGCTATTAAATCTTCTGAAGATGCCGAGCTTCTCAGTGCTTCTTCCGGTTTAAAATCAATTATTTCACCGATAGAACTACAGGTTCTGGTTTGTTCCATATACTGTACATCTCCATTAACAACTGCTATACCCAAGGCAGGAATAATCACTGCTTCAATATCCTCTTCATCTGAGGCACTGTGAATTAATTCAACATCATAGCCCTTAATGAACCAGTTGATTCCGATATTTACAATAAGTGAGGATTTAGCTTCATCAGAGCCGCCCTTTAATATATAGATCTTGTCAATTCCTGTGAGATTGTCCTCAAAGTATGTTACAAAACCACGGGCAGTATTTGCGCTGGCATAGTAATTTAAAAATTTTGCGGCCAAAAATATTCCACCTTTCAATTAATTCACTTCACTATATTGTATGCAGCAGGAGTGAATAATGCTAAGAAATGGTATGTGCAATTTTATGGGCCGTACCATTCGTTTTTTTAATTTATTAATTTATTGTACTAAATTACAAACAAATGAATAGATGCGAGAAACCCTGTTCACAAAGAGCGGGAAATATATATTTAATGAATGAAAATTACCTGTATGAAAATAAATACATGAAATTCTAATAATTAGAAATTGCATATTTAAAACAAAAATTTTGATTTAGTTATAAAAACAGATGTTGAAATTTATGGTTTACTATGTTAAGATTGTTAGTGAAAAAATTAACTAAATCTATTGCTTACTAATTTGAACCAGTACCGAAAAACATTTTATTTTCAAATTTCGGTTTATGGTTTAATTATACTGAATAGTAAATTGTTCATGGCTTGAGAAAATATTATGGAGTTAATATTTTTAGATCTAATCGTGCAGAATAAAGAAGGAAAATTTTTTTAAGCATGAAAATTTTAGTTCACAAGACATTACAAGAATACTACTCATTTACAGCAGTATATTTTATAAATTGAAGGGAGAATTATAATGACTACGAACAAGAAGTTGCAAGCGTGGGTAAAAGAAATGGCTGACATGTGTCAACCAGACCAGATTTATTGGTGCGATGGTTCTCAGGAAGAAAACGACAGATTGATTCAGGAAATGGTTGCTTCAGGTATGGCTAAACCATTAAATCCAGCAAAGCGTCCGGGATGTTATTCTTTCAATAGCGATCCATCTGACGTTGCTCGTGTTGAGGACAGAACATATATTGCTTCTAAGACCAAGGAAGAAGCAGGTCCAACTAACAACTGGATTGACCCCAATGAATTGAAGGAAACCATGAAGGGTTTATACAAGGGTTCTATGAAGGGAAGAACAATGTATGTAATTCCTTTCTCAATGGGTCCTATAGGTTCATCCATTTCAAAGATCGGTGTTGAACTTACAGACAGCGCTTACGTTGTTATTAACATGAGAATCATGACTCGTATTGGTAAGAAAGTATTGGATACTCTCGGTGACGGAGAATTTGTTCCATGTATGCATTCAGTTGGCGCTCCTCTCGCTGAAGGTCAGAAAGATACTACAAAGTGGCCGTGTGCTCCAATCGAAAAGAAATACATCAGCCATTTCCCGGAAGAAAGAACAATCTGGTCCTATGGTTCAGGTTACGGCGGAAATGCTCTTCTTGGCAAGAAGTGTTTCGCTCTTCGTATTGCATCAGCTATTGCTCGTGAAGAAGGCTGGCTTGCAGAACATATGCTTATCTTAAAACTTACAGATCCTAAAGGAAATGTTAAATATATTTGCGGTGCTTTCCCAAGTGCTTGCGGAAAAACTAACCTGGCTATGTTGGTTCCAACAGTTCCAGGCTGGAAAGTTGAAACAATCGGTGATGATATAGCTTGGATGAAGTTCGGAAAGGATGGCAGATTGTATGCTATCAATCCTGAAGCAGGCTTCTTCGGAGTTGCTCCTGGAACCTCTTTGGATTCAAATCCAAATGCTATGCACAGCATAGAAAAGAACACTATATTCACTAACGTTGGTGTAACCGATGATGGAGATATATGGTGGGAAGGCATGGGAGTAGATGCTCCGGCTCACTTAATTGACTGGAAAAACAAAGATTGGGCTCCAGGATCGGAAACTCCTGCTGCACATCCAAATGCACGTTTCACAGCGCCTGCTTCACAGTGCCCTGTTATAGCTCCTGAGTGGGAAGATCCTGCAGGAGTACCGATTTCAGCCATATTGATCGGTGGACGTCGTCCAAGCACTATTCCATTGGTTCATGAAAGCTTTGATTGGAAACACGGTGTATTCCTCGGTTCAATCATGGGTTCAGAGATCACTGCTGCAGCTATATCCGACAAAATCGGTCAGGTTCGTCGTGACCCATTTGCAATGCTTCCATTCATCGGATACAATGTATGTGATTATTTGCAGCACTGGTTGGATGTTGGAGCTGCTACAAGCGAAGACAAACTTCCAAAGATATTCTATGTTAACTGGTTCCGTAAGGATAATAACGGTAAGTGGTTATGGCCTGGTTACGGTGAAAACAGCCGTGTTCTCAAGTGGATCTGCGAAAGAGTATCCGGGGAAGGAAAAGCTGTTAAGACTGAAATCGGTTATATGCCTACTGAAGATGCTATTGATACCGCAGGTCTCGACGTATCTGCTGCAGATATGGCTGAGCTTCTCAAGGTCAACAAGTCTGAATGGCTCCAGGAAGTTGAATCAATCAAGGAACACTATGCTAAATACGGCAGCAAGTTGCCTGCTGAATTGGCAAATCAGTTATCAGCTCTCGAAGCTAGATTGAAAGCGTAATAATTTGAAATAAAATATATTTAAATAAAGGGACTGTTGCACAATGAATAAATTTATTCATCTGGGCAGCAGTTCTTTTTTTATTGCATGGAAAGTCTGTACTTTAAGTACCTATGAAGCATAAATATAACCGGCACAATATGTTAACCGTAAACCCTGACGCATCATTGAGAACCTATACTACCAAGCAGACTTAAAAAGTCATTAAAAATGACTAAAAAATTTCTATACATCTTGATTTTGTGGAGTCATATATAATATAATGTGTATATAAATGACATATTATATTGATGGTGGTAATCACAAATAAAGAAAGGTGGTCGTTTTATGGATCCTATTCTGGCTCAGATTCAATTGTTTCCTTTCGGGTTTGAAATGATTGGCTGGTCGACATGCAAGGGGCAAACTCTCAATGTAATACAAAATCAGGCGCTGTTTTCACTTATCGGCAATCAATTCGGCGGAGACGGGCGTACAACTTTTATGCTCCCAAATTTGACCAATGCAAGCCCGATACCCGGTATGCAATACTATATTGCCACCCAGGGAATCTACCCGACAAGAGAATAAATTTTGTATGCAAGTAATAAATTTTATTATGTTATGGAGGTAAAAGTAAATGGATTACATATTAGGTACGATTGTATTGTTTCCCTTCGGTTTCACACCTCTCGGCTGGTTGCCCTGTAATGGGCAGGCATTGCAAATAGTTCAGAACCAGGCATTGTATTCATTAATAGGAGCTACATTCGGCGGAAATGGCTCAACCACATTTAATTTACCAAATCTGCAGGGGGCAGAGCCCTTGCCGCAGATGAAATACTTTATTTGTATGTCTGGTTTATATCCGGAGAGGGCTTAAATAAAAAAACTGAAAGGAAGGTAAAGCTATGGGTACTGTGAACATTGCTTTAAATAAAGCAACTGCTTCAAGCAGTTTTATATTGCCGTATTCGCCGTCAAGAGCTGTTGACGGCTCCTTGGCTCCCGCAAGCCGATGGTTGGTTTCCGTACTTCCGGCTTGGATGTCTGTTGACCTGGGAGCACCAATATGGGTGGGTAAATGGACTGTAAAGAATATGTCTTTGGCCGGCTGGCCGTCACCTGCATACAATATATCGGATTTTAAGCTTCAATGGAGCAGTAATAATTCAAACTGGTTTGATGCCGATACTGTTACAGGAAATACGGTCGATAAAGTAGAAAGAATTGTTTCTCCTGTACTTGCAAGATATTTCAGAGTTTATGTAACAAAAGGCATTCAGATAAATCCTCAAATAGCTTCAATAGTCGAGCTTGAGTTATATCAGGCTGATCCGACAAGCCCATATTTATCCAATCTGGCAATCAGTGCCGGAACGCTGACTCCTGCATTCAGCAAGACAACTAATCAATACTCTGCGACGGTTGAATATGACTCTTCGACAATTACAGTAACGCCGACGGCAGAGGACCCACGGGCAACTATAAAAGTAAACAATGCTGTTGTGGCAAGCGGAACGCCATCACAGCCTATCGTTCTCAATAACGGCAGCAATACCATTACGGTTCAGGTTACATCTCTTATAGGTGATCTCGTCCAGAATTATACAATTAATGTCACGAGGAATGCCAGCCTGAATTTGACAAGCCTTGTGCCCAGCACAGGTGCGCTTGTACCGGTATTTTCAAACAGCGTAACCCAGTATTCAATGAGTGTTGGATACGATGTTACGGCTATTGCCTTTACTGCGACGGCACAAAACCCGAATGCTACGGTGAAAGTCAACGGAGTAGTTGCAGCAAGCGGCCAGCAGTCTCAGACGGTAGTATTGACAGCAGGGCAGGTTACGGATATTCCGATTGAGGTATCATATCCGTCGGACGGAGGCTCGCGTACATATACTGTGAGCGTTACGAGAGCCAGCAGTCCGTATCTGTCAAATATTACAGGCTTCCAGAACCTGAACCCTGCCTTCAGTAAAACGGTTTATACCGGATATGTTTCAAATACCACCGTATCTCCGGTAAAGTTAATACCGACGGCAGAGAATACCACATCCGCAATAACAATTAACGGTACTTCTGTTGCCTCCGGACAGTCATTAAAAGTTAATTTGACTACCGGAGCAAATACGATAACGGTGGTAGTAACTTCAAGTGTTGGAACAGATAGCAGAAGTTACATATTTACAGTAAATAAATCATAAATTGTTTGATAGGGTATTACATTTGGCATCTGAGAAAGGTTATAATTTTCAGATGCCAAATGTCCAAGAAGGAGCAATAGTATGAAAAAGCGTAATTTCATGATTTCATCATTCATTTTCTTATTGGTGGTATTCGGCAGTTTAACATTCGTTCACGCCGAATCGGTTACCGGGGGTGTGGATTTAGAGTCGGCACCGGTAATTTCGCAGCAGGAGACAGATATTCACTTATTACCTATTGAGGTAAGGTATTTTAAATTTATTCCGGCTGTGAGCGGTGTATTTACAATTCAAACCGAGGGTGCCAATGATTCGTGGGCAGAACTGCTGGATTCCTCAGGTAATCATTTTGTACCTGAAATTGTCGGAGACGATGAAAATGGACTGCAGTTCCAGATCACGCCCGAATTAATCTCCGGAACGACATATTATCTTAGCATTATGGACTATGATAGTGAGGTTGACTGTAAACTGCAAATGATGGGACTGATCTTTTGTCCGGCAGTAACTTCTGCCGAATTCCAACCAAACACAACTTACAAAAAAGGTGATAAGTTGACTGTTAAAGTAAATTTCAGCTCAAATGTCCAAGTGAATTACGTTGGAGAAGAGGTACCGGGACTTCCAATAATAATTGGAAGCAAAAGTGTATTTGCTTTATACGAAAGTGGAAACGGTACAAGCACACTGGAATTCAGTTATACAATACAGGAGGGGGACGAGGGAGCTGCTGGAAGCATTACTGCGGGTGACTACATCACACTATTGCCGGGTGCTTCTGTTACAGATGCTCTAAACGGATCTGACGCTGAATTACAAGTACATAATATTAAGGGCAATAATAATATAAAGGTTGATACAACTCCGCCAACGGTAAATGTTACTACATCATGCTCAAATCCTACCAATGTATCTCCTATACCAGTGATAATAACCTTCAGTGAAGCCGTTTCAGGATTTGACCAAAGTGATCTGATAGTTTCCGGCGGAACAGTAAGCAGTTTGTCTGGAATCGGAGCAGTCTACACTGCATATATTCTACCAGACAATACCGGGGGTGAAATAAAAGTAAACGTGGGTTCGGGAATTGCAACAGACAGCGCAGGCAACGGCAACTCCTCCGCTCCCGAACTTGTTCTGAAATACGACTATCTGGCTCCGACGGCCTCGGTAGGTTACAGCACGGAGGAAATAACAAATGGTAATGTTACGGCGATAATTACCCCCAGCGAGGAGGTAACTGTTACAAACAATGGTGGAAGTAAAGAATACGAATTCGCCGAAAACGGAAGCTTTACCTTTAATTTCAGGGATAAAGCCGGCAACACCGGAACTGCCGTTGCAACGGTAAACAATATAGATAAAATCGCTCCGATGGCTGATATTACATATAATACTACAGCAAAAACCAAGGAAAATGTAACAGCAACCCTTGTTCCCAGCGAGAGTATAACTGTAACGAATAACGGTGGAAATACAAGCCATACCTTTACGGAAAATGGCAGCTTTACTTTTGAATTCAAGGATTCGGCGGGTAATACCGGTTCGGCTGCGGCTACAGTAGCGAATATAGATAAAACGCCGCCTACAGTAGACATAACAATGGAGTCAAACAATGCAAATAAGGCTTATGCAAAAGTAGGGGATACTATTACTCTCAATATTCATGCAAGTGAGGAAAACTGTACAATAATGCTGAATATGGCGGATCATGTTCCTTCGGTAAGTTATCCCGGTGCTGGCGATACAAAGAACTTTAAGGCAGTATATACTATGCAGGAAGGGGATGCCTCCGGACCGGTTGAGTTTACTCTTGACATTTTTGATGAGGTAGATAACAGGGTAAGTGGAATTACATCAGTCACTTCGGGAAGTGCCGTAATCTTTGACAAGGTCAAACCGGCTGCAAACGTGGTTAAAATGACCTCCGGCAACACAACTGACGTTCTTGCGAGTCCGGGTGATGTCATTACACTTCAAATAATTACAGATGAAGATATTCAGTCTCCGGCTGTAACAATTGCAGGACAGCCTGCTGCAGTTAACGATGCCGGCGACAGTGATGCAAAGACCTGGAATGCCGCATATACCATGCAGTCCTCAGACAGCCAGGGAGAAATACCTTTTACGCTGGATTTCAGCGATTTGGCCGGAAATGCCGCGATCGGAATAACCGATGTTTCCACAGGACAGCCGGTGATTTTTGATAAAGAGCCTCCGATGGCTGTAACAGTGACAATGGAGTCGGACAATCCGCTTTCATTATTTGCAAAACCGGGTCATACCGTCAACTTGAGAATTACTGCCAACGAAGATATCCAGGCCCCGGAAGTCACAATTGCGGGACATACTGCGGCAGTAAATGACACCGGAGACAGCGATGCAAAAACCTGGCAGGCCACATATGTAATGCAGGCTGCAGACAGCGAAGGCCCCGTCGGTTTTAAGCTGAACTTTAAGGATCTGGCGGGCAATAAGGCCGCAGAGGTTACCTCAACCTCAGATGGAAATGCTGTAATTTTTGATAAAACTAATCCGGCTGTTACCTTGTCATCAAGTATTCCGGGTATTACCAATTCCAATCCCATACCGGTAGTAATTGAATTCAACGAAGCTGTTAAGGATTTCGGTCAGGAGGATATACAGGTCGGAAATGGATCGGCAGGGATGGTTAGCGAACTGGTACCTGATAAATCGTACACTGTTCAGGTAATACCTTCAGGACAGGGTGATGTAACGGTAGATATCCCGGCCGGAGCAGCACAGGATGCTGCCGGAAATGGAAACGCTGCGGCAGCGCGGCTGACCAGAAAGTATGACTCAATAGCTCCTGCTGTAGACGATGATAACCCCTTGTCTGTATTTAATGCAGCTGCAAACACTCTTATAATCAAGTTTACCGAGGAAGGCGGAATTGTAACCGGCAGCAGTGCGGCTGATGTTTCCAAATTTACAGTCCGGAAGGGCTTGCAGAGTCATACTCTGACTCCGGGACAATCAACTGCAGTTATAACTGATACGGATACAATCATAGTAACTATTGGAGGGACTGACCTTGCAGCGGTAGAAGGGTTCCTGGACGGAGAGGGAATAGACAGCGTTGACGTGGCTGCAGGGGGACTAATTGATACTGCAGGCAATGCAAATGCCGCCGACACCGGTAACCTTATAGCTACTGATATGCCTCCGACGCTCACCGATGCAGAGATAATGGACAGTACACATATAAAGGTAACGCTTAGTGAAAACTGTGTTAATTTAAACAAAGCAAATGACGGCGGCTTTACAGTACATGAAACAGGAGCGGTGTCAAAAGCCTATAATGTTTCAGCTACCGCTCAGGGGACCGATGGAAGTCACATTATTTTAACTGTTGATGATTTAAGTGCCTCCGGAAGGGAAGGAGTAACCGTAAAATACAGTGCAGGAGCAAACGGGACTATAAAAGATATTACAGGAAATCCGATGTCAAGCGATGCTACGGGGGTGACCGCAGCGCCCTGGGATACCGTTTCCCCGGCTGTAACATTGTCTACTACGGTGCCGGGTGCAACCAATTCGGCAGCGATACCTGTAACAATTACCTTCAGCAAAGCTGTAACAGGTTTTACACAGGCAGATGTGGTAATTTCAAATGGCGCGGCTGTCAGCTTTTCGGGCTCTGGTACCACATATAACCTGGAGGTGGCACCTCTTGCACAGGGAACAGTTACGGTCACCGTAAATGCAGATGCTGCCGAGGATGTGGCGGGTAATGGCAACCTTGCGGCAACAAATCCTGTGACGGTTGAATATGACACCGTAAGTCCTTCGGTAACAATCACTTCTCCTGCTCCCGATCCGGTGAAGGAAGCTCCGATACCTGTAACAATTACCTTCAGTGAAGCTGTTGCGGACTTTACGGCCGGTGATATCAACATATCAAACGGTACAGCAAGCCTGTCCGGAAGCGGGAGTGCATATACATTGCTTGTGACCCCGGCAGCACAGGGCAGGATAACTGTCGAGGTTGATGCGGCTGTTGCACATGATACGGCGGGTAATGCAAATACGGTGTCGAATACCTTGAGCAGGATCTTTGACAGCGAAGCTCCGACGGTAGTTTTAACTACAACAGCAGCAAATCCTGTAAGTGTATCTCCAATAGATATAATAATAACCTTCAGCAAACCGGTTACAGGATTTAGTGAGTCCGGCATATCGGTAGCAAACGGGAGGGTTGACAGCCTGACAGATACTGCATTGGCAGCGGGAATTGCCGTAACAACCGGAAGTGCCATAACCACAGGCAGTGCTATAACATTTGAAGCCCGAATTATACCGGCAGGGCAGGGAACTGTGGAAGTGACAGTCAATGCAGGTTGCGCAAGGGATGCGGCAGGAAACTATAATCTTGCATCCGCACCGCTCAGGTTATACTTCGATGACAGGCTGCCGGCCATCAATTCGGCTGTACTGGCATCCAACAATGCTTATATTGATATTACCTTCAGTGAAGGTGTGTACGGAGCGAATAACGGAATTACGGCGCTTGGTGCCGACAGCTTGCTATTGCTGTTCGGCAGGAATGGAGGAAGTGCTGCCGATGTTAAAATAAGCTCTGTAAAAAAGGCCGGTAATCCGTCGGAGGCAGCCGCGTCGGCATTAACAGGCGGTGAAACCGTTATAAGGGTCTTCCTTGCGGTAACAGGCATACCAAGCGGCCGGGAAACGGTTGAAATCAGACCTGCCGATGCTGCAGCCATATTTGATTTTGCAGGCCTCGCAATGTCGCCGGCACAGAGTACCGGTGCCAGGACATTGACCAATCAGGTGCAGCCTCCGCCTGATACGCCGCCGTCCAACGGCAGCGGAAGTTCAGGAAATTCGGGCGGCTCAGGGGGTTCCGGCAATACTGCAAATACACCTTCCGAACCTGGTACGGTGGTGCTTGTTAACGGACAGCCGGTGCAGGCAGGCATC
Organism: Bacillota bacterium; assembly: GCA_023392075.1. GTDB lineage: Bacteria > Bacillota > Clostridia > Acetivibrionales > DSM-1351 > Ruminiclostridium. The sequence continues at coordinate 11,902 of JAEVZU010000328.1, forward strand.
TCCAAAACAACAAAGGATGGAGAGCGGACAGTGACCACCTTGCAGGTAGATGAAAATATAATAGACAGGAAGCTTGAAAGCGAAGGGAATAATGCTGTTATAACAATCCCGGTCAAAACCGGGTCGGATGTTGTAGTGGGTGAGCTCAGCGGCCGGATAATAAAAAGCATGGAGAAAAAACATGCGGTGGTTGAGGTCGATACCGGTAATGCAAAGTATAAATTACCGGCGGCAGAGATAAATATTGATGCCATATCCGCCCAAATGGGAAAAGATATTGAACTGAAGGATATAAAGGTAAAAATAGAAATAGCAAAACCATCACCACAGGAGGTTAAGGTGGTTGAGGATAATGCTGAGAAGGGCGGATTTTCAATTGTTGTACCGCCTGTTGAATTCAGTGTGACCTGTACTTACCTGGATAAGACGGTTGAATTAAAACAGTTTAACGGGTATGTAGAAAGAACAATACGTATCCCGGAAAACATTGATCACAAGAAGATTACAACAGCCATCGCAGTCAGCAGTGACGGTACTGTAAGACATGTACCGACCAGGATAATGGAAATCAAGGGCGTATACTATGCTGTGATAAACAGCTTGACTAACAGTACCTATACGGTAATCTGGAATAAGGTGGCTTATAAGGATGTTGAGAACCACTGGTCAAAGGAAATTGTCAACGACATGGCATCAAGACTTATTGTTGCCGGTGATAACGAAAGCACCTTCGTACCCGACAGAGGAGCAACACGTGCCGAATTTGCTGCTATGATAATTTCAGCTTTGGGACTTGACATATCCGGATATGATTCGGGTTTTACCGATGTAAAAGCCACCGACCGTTATTATAAGGCTTTAAGCACTGCCTACAGGCTGGGTATCACAGGAGGCTATAATGATGGGAGTTTTAAACCTGACAAGGTAATTTCAAGACAGGAAGCGACGGTAATGCTGAACAATGCTATGAAGCTTGCAGGCTTGAATACCGCCATTTCCGGAGAAGCTGCAGCTGAACAGCTGAAAAAGTTCAAAGACGGGGAGCAGGTGGGCTCATGGGCTGCAAAATATACCGCAGTTTGTGTGAAATATGGAATTATTGCAGGTAATAATAGCCTTATCAACCCCCGTAAAGAAATGACAAGAGCTGAGGCCGCTGCCATGATAAGGAGCATGCTTAAAAAGGCCGGCCTTATCTGATACGGCTGTTAAAAGTTTAGTGTGCCCGGCCGGTATCCATCAATAGATCGCCGCGAAGAGCTATTGTTGAATGCCGGCCGGGCACATTTTTTATATTCGGTTTTTTATATTACGTTTCTGTTTAGTTTCGGGGTGACATCATTTCCGACAGGGCTGCAGTATCGGTAACAGGGGCGGAGCAGGCGAAGTTCCTGCACACATATGCCGCAGTTTTTCCGTCTTGCTCCCTGTATTCCGATATAAACGGAACAAGGTTTACAAGCTCGGGAGTTATATTTGCAATAGAGACTGAAAACGGGCTGTAAAGGCTGTCGTAAGTCTTAACCATTTCTCTGCTTTCATTACCCACTATTACAACCTCGGCAGCCCTGCCGGATATGAAGTGCAGATAGGCGCAGAGCATGTAGCTGTGACCTGTAGGGGCCGCTTCAATATCATTGCTGAAGAAATCCAAAATTTCTTTTGCCTTGTCCTCCAGTTCGTGCCGGCCTGTCAGTCTTGCTATGCGGAGAAGGTTCATAACTGCGGCTGAATTGCCCGAAGGTATGGCCCCGTCATAGCTTTCCCTGGGGCGTGTGATAAGCTCCTCCGAGTCATGTCCGTAAAGGAAAAGCCCTGCAGAAGCACCGTCGCTGAACAGTTCCAGCATATCATCGTTCAATTTAAGTGCCTGTCTAAGGTATTGTACGTCATGGGTGGCTTCGTAAAGTTCCAGCAGTCCCCAAACCAGGAAGGCATAATCTTCAACATATGCATTAAAGGCCGCCTGACCGTCACGGTGTCTGGCAAGGAGCCTGCCGTCATATCTCACAAGCTTTTTGAGGATAAAATCCGCACTTTCCCGGGCGGCAGAAATATATTTCTCCTGTTTCAGGATTCTGCCGCAATAGGCCATTGCCGCCATCATCAGCCCATTCCAGGAGGTAAGTATTTTATCATCCTTGTAGGGGTGAATGCGTTCCTCCCTGTGAACGAACAGTTTTTGGCGGCAGCTCTCAACAAAGGCGCTTTTTTCCCCAGGTATCTGTTCTGTTTCTATCAGGTTCGGGATGTTCATGCCCTCAAAATTGCCCCGTGAGGTAATATCATAAAATTTACAGTATTCTTCTGCATCCTGAGCACCCAAAACTTTTCTTACCTCCTCCACGGACCACACGTAGAATTTTCCTTCCTCTCCTTCGGAATCCGCATCTTCTGCTGAATAGAAACCGCCTTCGGGAGAGGTCATATCCCTTAAAATGTAATCCAGTATCTGAACGGCGGTTTCAGAATACCGTGCCTTGCCTGTAGCACTGTATGTTTCGCCATATGCCAGGGCTAGAAGTGCATTGTCATACAGCATTTTTTCAAAATGCGGCACCAGCCATTTCCTGTCAGTAGAGTATCTGCTGAACCCGAAACCGATATGATCATAAATGCCTCCGTTTTTCATTGAATCAAGTGTTTTTTCAACTATTTTGAGGGCATATGGCTCCTTGTTATCATACCAGTATCTCAGAAGGAACAGCAGATTGTGCGGCGTGGGGAATTTCGGCGATCTCCCGAATCCGCCGTGCATGCTGTCAAAACTGTACTTAAGGTGAGAGAAGGCAGCATGTATCACATCTTCTGTGAGCTCACCGTCAGATGAACTTTTTTCCGTTTTTTGATAGGCGAGAATTTCACGGGCTGAGTCCAGCAGAGTTTCCCTCTTACCCTGCCATGCTTCATGGACTGTCCGGAGCAGACTCATCAAACCCATCATGCCTCTGCTGTCGTCTTTAGGGTAATAGGTGCCGGCAAAAAACGGATGCCTGTCGGGAGTGAGGAACACTGTCAGGGGCCATCCGCCATGACCTGTGAGTGACTGGCATACCGACATATAGATGCTGTCTATGTCGGGACGTTCCTCACGGTCGACCTTGATGCATATGAAGTGCTTATTGAGCAGATGTGCAACTTCCTCATCCTCAAAGGATTCACGCTCCATCACATGGCACCAGTGACATGTAAATCCATTTATTTCCAACTGCTAGGAATACCCAATAGAAAGGAAGATAGGCTTATCTTCTTGCGCAGCTTTTTCAAAAGCATGGCAACTCCAAGGAAACCAGTTTACAGGATTATATGCATGTTGTAATAAGTATGGAGATTTCTCATGGATTAATCTATTGGGCTCTTTGCTGTTAGTCATAGGGCATCACCTCCTTGTTTATTTAGATTTATCAAATACCTTTTTATTGTATCAATTTTTATCCATTATATACTTTAGAACAAGTGTTAAATAATATACAATGAGTAGGTTAAGTGTATATTAGCTTATAACTAAGAAGTAAAGGATATTATATATGCGTGAAAATGTTAAGTTTGGTTGACAAAATTCCAACCTTACTTGGTAGAAGACAAATATTATTTCTACTATACTATATCTAAATAATAACTTGAAATATATGAAAGGCTCGTGATAACTATGTCATTAGGAGAAAAATTATTGGATTTGCGTAAAAAAGCTGGTTTATCTCAAGAAGAAGTTGCAGAAAAATTGGGTGTATCCCGGCAATCGGTAAGTAAATGGGAAACTGACCAAACAGTCCCTGAACTAATAAAGGCAAAACTACTAAGTCAACTATACAATGTAAGTTATGATTATTTAATTAGTGGATGCCCTATTGGTGGTGATGTTACTGATATTGAATTAATAGTCGATGAAATTGACTGGACAAGTGCATGGAGTAAAAAGTATCCAATTTTAGCTTCTTATCAAGGTATTAAGGGAATACATACCTATAATGCGAAGATATCTGAGTTGTACGATACTTTTAAAAATGAGTTCGGCTTTGACGATGCGGATACAGCTTTAGTCTTAAAAGATATGCTTTACCAGAAATATAAATTAACAAAAAAGAAAACTAAATAAAAATGAACATTATTTGTGATAATCTTATTTATTTCACAATTTAGTACTAGGAGGTACTTGGTATGCCAAAAATCCAAACAATAACTGATTGGGTCGCACAAGATGGAATTTCGTTTTCTGTAGATTTGACAGAGTCATTTAATAGCTCTGCTGATAAATTTATGGCTTCGCTTGATGATTCCGTAAAGATAATTGCTCTTGGAGAAGCACTTCATGGAGGCGAAGGGTTTCCTATGCTTCGCAATAAACTTTTCAAACGATTAGTAGAGGTGCATGGGTTTAGTGCCATCGCAATTGAAAGTAGCTTTCCAAAGGGACATTTTGTGAATGAATATGTAAATGGTAATGCCTCTGATTCTTATGATTCGATAAAAGAGATTGGGTTCAGTCATGGCTGTGGTCAACTAGAATCCAATCGAGAACTTGTGGAGTGGATGCGACAATATAATGCTGATTCTTCTCATATCACTAAACTTCGATTTTACGGTATTGACAGTCCAACTGAAATGACTGGAACTGATAGCCCAAGGCAAGTATTATTGTTTGTGCTTGACTACCTTGGTTTAATTGATGATGAAAGCAGCAAAGCCCGTCGAGAACGTATCGGGGCGCTTATTGGCTCGGACTCGGATTGGGAAAATCCTTCTGCAATGATGGATGCATCCAAGTCAATTGGACTATCAGATTCTGCAACAAAACTTCGTATCGAAACAGAAGACCTAATCACTGAACTAAAAGTTCGCCGTCCTGAACTTATCAAAGCTAGTAATAAGGATAGATATATGGAGGCTGAACATTATGCTTCCGTTGCTCGTCAATTACTAAACTATCATGCTGAAATGGCGAGAAACACAGAAAAAAGAACATCAAATCTTCTCGGAATCCGAGATGCGATGATTGCTGACAATCTGGTATATGCAGCATCTTGTGAACAAGACAGAGGAAAGGTTTTTGTTTTCGCACATAATCAGCATTTAAAGAAAACAAACGTACAATGGAACTTAGGCCCGAATCTAGTCGAGTGGACTCCAGCAGGAGCACATCTTTGTTCAATATTTGGGCCTCAATATGTAATAATCGGAGCAGGTTTGGGTATTTCTGAGGATAACGGTATTGGAGAACCTGAATCTGGAACACTTGAAGCATTATTAACTAACGAACTAGAGTCTGCAATGTTCATTCAAGCAAATAAGGTTCAAGGACTTTTATATCCAGAGATATCATCTCTTCCTACTCGCTCTGGTAGCTCTAAGAACGGAAGTTACTTCCCTTTCACTTCTAAAAGCCTTATTGACTTTGATTGGTTAGTTGTACTAAAATCCACAGGATATACCAGAGGTGCTTTGCCATTACCATAAGAAACAGAATTGAACTTGTAATATTTTAAGTAAAACTGTAAGTTAAGTTAAAATACTAATGAATTAGTAAGGAAAGTGTAAACTGACCTTACTTTTTTTGGTTCAAGTAACCGGATTGCCACCAGTGGCAGGTCGAATAGCCGATTGACAGGAATTTTGGTTTGCCTTCGCCAACCGCCCGACCGAAGGCTTCAGGTCCCCAGGAAAAAGAAAAAGGCAGGAAAATCACCCTGTCTTTGTAATGTTCTGAGGTCTTGTAAATTAAGCTATAATCTTTCCTGTTTTTTCATTAATCCAAGAATATATATATTTCTCTAATTCATAGGGATATGAAAAATTCATTTTTTCGCTAATATCATGAGATAAACGCTGGAATAAATTAAATGTTGCCAACAATGCCTTCCAACTATCAACTCTATTAAAATGGCCAAATGTATTTTCCAAATCTTTTTGTATATCTTCACTTGCCCACTCACACAAGAAACGTCCTGCATGCCAAGTATCATAATTATTTCCGTTTACTGCTTTTTCATGCCACTCAATAATCTGAAGAAGCAGTTCTTTTATATTAGCGTCACGTGTTTTTGCAATCCACAACTCATTTCGGAGTATTTGCTTGGCTGTATATAATGCTGCAAACAAAAACATATTAGCAATTTGTTTAAATGCACTTTCTGTTATAGTTATATCAGGTGGAGCAACAAATTGCTTCGGCATGATGTTTGTAGCTATATTATCTTTATCAATAATTACCTTAACTCCCCTATGAAAATTATTCGGAATAGATTTTGATTCTACAATTTGTTTAAGACTATCATATGTATGTATTACAAAATCAACCTGCCAACCACCTTCAAATAATGTAAGACGTTCAGGGTCCCCTCCCGCAGTTTTGTATGCAAACGTATTCAAAACATTACCCATATTTTCAAGCCATTCGCAATTTGTCATATATAAATGCTGATTTAAAGTAAATAAAACAATATCCAAGTCAGACCATTCGTCTGCAGGATGGTCATTACGTGCTCTTGAACCGACAATAAATGCCGCCCGTATATCATTTACACATTCAGCCCAATTTATGAATTTTCTTTCAAATTGGCAATAAAAATCAATTGCTTTTACTTCCAATTAAAACACCTCCAAGTACTTATTTATATATTATATGTACGATTAGTGGAGAAACTTGTCTGACATTGACAAATTGGGTAATTTCTATTGAAATGCTGTTATATGCGGACAAGCCATCAGTGGCAGGTCGAATAGCCTATTGATAGGAAAATTGGTTTGTCCTCGCCAACCGCCCGACCGAAGGCTTCAGGTCCCCATGGGTACCAGTCGACGGGGTTGTGGGCGTGCTGGAGGAGGTAGGGGGATTTATCCTGAATTAATTTATTTGTATATTTATGTTCGGACATAGTGCATCACTACCTTTCAACATCAATTGTTGTTAGTATACCCGTTTTCAAGCAATTTTAAAAAATTTGTAACCTTTTCTCTTATAAGGTGGTCTAATAAGCAGAAAGGAGGTCAGTATGGATAATATTTCGGTACCGGTTAGCGAAAAGACGATGGAAGAATACACAAAGGAATATGTCAGCGAATTAATGGGCAGGTATGCAGACAGTGTTTTAAGGATGTGTTATATCTACCTGAAAGATTATCATTTGGCGGAGGATGTTACACAAAAAACATTTATACGGGTTATGAAGTATTATGGTAAGTTTAAAAAGGCTTCTTCCGAAAAAACGTGGATTATGCAAATTGCTATAAACCTTTGTAAAGGCCAGTTCAAAAGCAGATGGCATCAGAGAGTGAGTTATGATAATATTCCTGAAATTGCATATGACGCAGATTATGATGGTGCTTTGGACAGGCAAGAAGTCTTCAATGAGATAAACAAACTAGGAACTAAATACAAAGACGTTATATTATTATACTATTATCAGGAAATGTCAATATCTGAGATTGCAGCGGTTTTGAAACTAAAGGAATCAGCTGTGAAGGTCAGGCTTTTCAGGGCAAGAGAGCAGCTGAAATTGAATTTTGAGGAGGACAGGTTGAATGAATGAAATAAAAAAGGCGCTGGATAGTGGAATGAAAAACATACATTTTAATGAAAGCCTGATTCTGAATAAAAACCAGAAATACAGGAGGATGAATGGCGCAGTGAAAGGTATCGCTGCCGTGGCGGCAATAACGTTGATCATATGTATGACAGGAATAGGACAGACAGTACTTGCGTATACATATCAGTCCATTGCCAGCATTTTGGGAATGAATAAGGCTGTCGAAGATTATACAAAGGTGATTGGAAGTTCGGTGACTGATAATAGAATTACCGTAACATTGAATGATGTAATTGTTTCTGAGGAGAAATTGATTGTTTCAATAAATATTTCGGATGGGCAAAAGTTGAAAAGAGATGAAATTGGAAATAGAATAAGTCCTGGATATAACTTTAACCAAATCAATGTTAATAATCCTAAAGCTGGTGCAATAAAAATCTATATGGATGGAGAAAAAATACCGATTGCTGGCTTAAGTGGTACAGAACAGGATATAGATGACTATACAGTGAATTATATTACTGAATATTATATAGGGCGTATTGATTGGGAAAAGGAACACGAATTTAAGATTGCAATGTCTACGATTGAAAAACCAGGAGGTAGCGGGGAAGAATGTAGAGAAATCAGCGGTAAGTGGGAATTTAATTTTGAGGCCAGCGGTGCTGATATGGCAAAAGATACAAAGGTTATAATGCTTAATGACGTTTTGAAATACGATGCTGGGAAAATAATATTTGAAAAGTTTGTTGCCAACAGCTATGAGAAAGTATTATATGCATCAATATATGAATCGTCTAAAGGAAAAGGGTATGGCGAAATAGGAAATGAAGTGGATTTGATAGGATATGATGACTTGGGAAATAGAGTCAGTCTTTATGCTCAGGCAGATTATTATAACAAGAAGGGTGCAACATTCATATGTGTTGGCGGAACCGATATCAGTGATGAGGCATCGACACTTACTTTACAGGCTGTAGATAATTGGACGGGTCAATTCAATCCTGAAAAAGCTGCAGTAACAATTGCCATTAAGTAAAGCTGAACAATAACTCCCCTTTTGTAACACCTGGCATATGTGCCATTGCAATGCTTTTACTCTCACATTATACTATATTCATGAAGGTGTTACAATTGTAACGTTAAAATGGGGGAGGTAATATATGAAAGTATTATATTTTACAGCAACAGGAAATAATTTATATGTAGCAAAGAGAATTGGAGGCGAGTATTACTCTATTCCTAAATTAATATATGATAAAGTATTTCCTCTAATTATAGTTAACAACTCAATGGCTAAAACAAGACAAATATTTACGTTATTTCATGAGTTAGGGCACCTTTTGTTTGAAACAAGCGGTATAGACAAACTGAAAGATGATTTCGTTAACATATTACCTGAACAGGATAGAGATAATGTATGGATCTTGAGAAGTTTATGGAAATTGAAGATTGGAGATTCTAACATACATATCTAATTCAATTTGATGCATATTAATCAAACATAACATTATAAATTTGGGGCTGTGAGAAAGGCTCTCAAATGCAGAGATATGATTATCTCCCCGTTTTAATTGTGTTGATAGCGCAATGGATATATACTATAAATGAGTAGCGTGGATTAACCTTAGCTGCAACAGAAGAAGGAAAAAATTACTGCCGCTCAGACTGTCGGTACAAATTCTGTATTGATACGTTTATACTCATAAATCGAGGTTGTCATTTATGTGGATTTTATATGCTTTTGCGTCTGCGGTTTTTGCCGGTGTTACCTCTATCCTTGCAAAAGTTGGAATCAAAAATACAGACTCCAATCTTGCTACCTCGCTAAGGACAGTGGTGGTTATCATTTTTGCATGGCTTATGGTATTTGTTGTGGGCTCGCAATCCACAATTTCAGATATCAGCACCCATAGCCTTGTTTTTCTCGTGCTTTCCGGCCTCGCCACAGGTGGATCGTGGCTTTGCTATTTTAGAGCGCTGCAAACCGGAAATATCAACAAAGTTGTTCCGATCGATAAATCCAACACAGTACTTACCATGTTCCTCGCCTTTCTTTTTCTCGGCGAAGAGCTTACCGCAATCAGAGCATTTTCAATGGCGTTGATTGCAATGGGCACCTATTTGATGCTGGAAAGAAAGGATGCGGAGAGAAAAAATATTCACGGGAATAGATGGCTGATTTATGCGCTGCTCTCAGCGGTGTTTGCCAGCCTTACCGCTATTCTTGGAAAAGTCGGGATTGATGGTGTGGAATCGAACCTTGGTACAGCGATAAGAACGATTGTTGTTTTGATTATGGCTTGGCTGATTGTACTTGCCCAGGGCAAACAAAAGCATATCAAAAATATTGATAAACAAAGTTGGCTTTTTATCGGACTTTCCGGGCTGGCGACTGGTTTTTCATGGCTGTGCTATTACAGGGCACTGCAAGAGGGACCGGCCAGTGTTGTGGTACCAATTGATAAATTGAGCATTTTGGTCTCTATTTTTTTAGGATATTTTATATTTCACGAAAGGCTCCGGAAAAAATCGGCTGTTGGTCTTGTGTTGCTTGTAGCAGGTACATTATGCTTACTAATTCGGTAGAAAATCGTCGCTTTCACATAAAAGCTGCGTATTTAACCTGCACATGCTGTTAATATGCCCCTTGTATCAATAAATAGTGATCTCAACCATCGTTTTATACCAAGCGTTTTCCTGCGAATGGCAGCGTGACCCATTACGCGGCATGGCAGTGGCGCCTTAAGGATACCAGTCTGCCGGCTTTTAGGCATGTTGGAGAAGGGAAGGGGATTTTTCCATCATTAAACGTGCAACAATATATTATATGAAATTTTATATAATATATTGTATAAAATTATATTATAAATTATAATATAAATAAAAATAAAAAATAATAGCGGGTGACTGAGAATGCTAATACAGGATAGATTCATTTCAACATCAGAGTTGCAACAGAATGTTGCTAAAACAATTGATAAGGCAAAGAAAGAAGATGTAATAATAATAAGAAATAATAAACTCGAGGCAGCTATAATAAGCATTGATAAATACAACCAGTTCCTGGAATACATGGAGTGGAAAAAAGTGAGTGATGCGTTGGAGGCTTTGCCTTTAGAAAATGTATCAAACGCTGAGATATTACATGACATGGAAGCTTTAGCAAAATCAAAAGCAGAGCTGCGTTTTATCGCTGAGGATATTGAAAAGGTTGCTGAAAGTGGAAATGACTATAATGAATTATAGAGTAGTGTATTCAAAAACAGCTGCAAAAACAATTCTAAAATATGATAGGCCTACAAGAGAAAGAATTTACAGTGCATTAAACAATCTTCCTAATGGAGATGTCAAACGCATTCAAGGTCAAAATAATCCTCCGTATTTCAGACTGAGAATTGGTGACATCAGAGCCTTATTTATTAAAGATGATATCGAAATGGAAATATTCGTATTTGATATTAACTTCAGAGGCAACGTATATAAGTAATCGGGAAACTCCTGAATTTTTGTTTGGATATAGTATAGAGATTGTACTAACAAATGAAAATAATAAGAATATTTATTTACATTAAATGCTAATGATGATACGATGTATTCAATGTGATGGTTTGATTATGAAAGGTGGAATGTTGTCCGGCAGGCTTGGTGCGGTACAATCATAAAGCATAGGCATGCATGGAGAAGCAGGATAAAATCACAATTTAATTTTTGGACGATGCTGTTTTATTGACAGTTTTTTGTGTTGCCAATTTATTAATGTTGATTTTATGTTTACTCTCCATATGCATTTTACTATTTTCTTTAGAAGGTAAAGTCGTAGAGTAAATCTGCGGCTTTTTTATTTTGTAATTTTGTAATTATACCCTCTATTGATAATGTACAATACGTTTTTGAGTGGTTAATTTGCCCTGCGGCTGTGTGTTGAAGCCGCTTGCAAGGCACAAAGCCTTACTGCACGCCTTTGCCTTGCCGCAAGCAAATTATCTCACTCAAAAATCACCGACCTCGCGCCGAGATATTTTGGCAATTTTCGGTACCATTACATTTTGTTTATCCAATAATAGAAAGGACATCAGGGATTGTATTTTAACAATAAACTCGAATAATGAGGGAGATGTATTTATGAACAGACCGTATGTAAATTTAAGCAGTGAGAATATAATTGATAATTTTATGGCTGCACTGGACAAGGAAATTGAAAAGCTGAAATTAATTGACGGAATAGCGGGAATAACGCTGAATGGTGGATTATCCCGGGGGTACGCTGATCATTTGTCTGAAATTGACATTGTTATTTATCTGGAGAAGAGGCATTTCGAGAACCGGCAGAATACTAAAACACCTATACCGCTTGGTATTGTGAAGCTTGCAGGATACCTGTACGACATAAAAATTGTTGATATTGAAAGTGAAGAAAATCGTATCTGGGATAGTGTCTCATTGTGGGATTTGTCGTACTCAAAAATATTGTTTGACCCGGAGGGGAAAATAGAGCGGTTAATGAACGATAAATTATGCCGTACTCCGAAAGTATCCGAAGCGGAAGCTTTGTTATTCAGTGCCTGGTGGTATTATAGACTGGCAGGAGATATTTGGCTTCACAGAGGAGACTCCTTGCAGGGTCACTATATACTTAACAAAGCAATTGTCCCGATAATAGAAACTATGTTTATTGTAAATGGTGAGTATATTCCCCATGAAAAGTGGATTGTTCATATGAGCAGAAGTCTTGAATGGAAACCGGAGCATTGGGAGAAGAGACTTGCTAAAGTAATGGGTACGGGCGATTTATCAATACAAAATTTGATTGACAGACAGGCGGCTATTGAGGGTATATGGAAGGAGATCGATGAGCATTTGGTAAGAAAAGAATATCCTGGATTCAAATTGTGCTCCAGTCAAAGGCATTATTATTCTTTACTAAAATTCCTGGTTGATAAGGGGACTGTTACCGTTAAAGAGTGGGAGGCGATGTCAGGTATAAATGCACTTAATTATGAACCGTTTTATAGCATAGTAAGAATTGATAACGGTTTAATTATTTTGGATAACGACAGGTTATTATCCTTAAGACCGGAAGATATGTACTATTGGATGTATGATATTGTTCAATATGTTAGAAATGAAAAAAGTGATAAGGAATTGCAGAACTCGTAGACAGACAGGAGTAACAATCGCAATAATAAAAAGGATCTGTATCTATGGATATGGATCCTTCTCATATTATACTCTATGGAGTGTTCAGACTTTATGTTTCATAAGTTTAAATAAATCATAAATTATCCGTTAATATTGTGACTTCATCAAATTTCTATAGTTTCCCGGTGTTGTATCGGTAGATTCTCTGAATTTACGGATGAAGCTGGAAACATTCACATAACCGATCTTATTCACAATAGTTTGCAGACTGTCATCGGTTTCAAGGAGCAGTTTTTTTGCCAGGTCAATCTTAAGATGATTCACGTAGTCGGAGATATTTTCTCCTGTTCCGGCTTTAAAGTATGAACTCAGCCCTGAAACAGACATTTTGAATTCATCGGCCATGGTTTGAAGAGAGAAATCTACTGCGGTGAAATGGTACAGGATATACTCCCTGATCTGTTCAGTTTTACTTTTGCTTAATTCATTTCTATTTTGGAGCACAACCGAACATACCAGCATGCAGAATTTCCCGATCTCAAACGACAGTTCATCAATGGTTTCAAGTCTGGCCAGGGAGGTAATGTCTGAGTATTTGTAATCCCGCAGGTTGATAACTCCCTTGAGCTGGAAAATGGAGTTGAAGATGGAATTGACCAGATTATAACTCAGGGATCTTGCATGGAAAACGGGTAGCTTCTTGGATTTCATTTCTTCGAAAAGTTCTGCCAATATATTTAAAACATTCTTAGGGTCCGCTTTGAGAATATTGATTTCCAGGGATTGAAACTTTTCCTTGGGGTAATAATCCATATCATTGCTCTGGTTTTCCAATTCTTCATACAGGATTACCGTGTTTTTTCCACGGATATACCTGTAATCCAGGGCCGCAGAAGCCTCCAAATAGGAATTGCCAAGATTTCTTATATCAGTCACCGGTCTGCCGACACCAATCGTTATTTGAAGTTTATAGTCATTTTGAAGTGATAAAGCCATTCCAGAGATAGTAGAAGGCACCAGGTCACCAGCCGATTGGTTTATACAGAAGACTGCTACGATCTGGTTCCGGTCCATGCTGTCAATGCTGTCAATGCAGTATATCTGAATGTTTTCAGTGTGATATGCCTCGATGAATTCAAGCGCAGCAGTTTTTAGACCGGCATTCTCACTGTGCAGGATAAATGCCATGATACCGAAATAGTCACCCTGAAAAGTGACTCCTGCTTCAGATGCTTCCTTCTCCAAAGTATCAATTTCACTATAGTAGCCTTTTATGATTCTGGTCAGCAGATTATTTCTGATACCGGGAATCGAGCTCTCAAATTTTTTCTGTAAAGTATTGATAACTCCAGTCATTTTACCGACAGTAGTTTTCACGGTTTCTATTTCATTTTTGCTGCCGCTGTTTGGTTCGCTATAAGAATTAAGCACAAACCTTACCAGTTCACGAATTGGCTGATAGTTAACTCTTGTAAGAAAGTATATGACAGCAAAACCACCGGAGACAACAAGTACAAAACCTATTAGAGCGATGGTCAGGATGGGTGCCAGTTTTGCATAGACCTCACTGACCGGGAAAAGGGCAATATAAGTCCAGCCGGTCAGATCGGACCGAAGGCTTGAAACAGAGTATGAACGCCCCTTGATTATTTGCTGGGCGGTGTATTTTTTTTCATTAAATATTTCAGGACTCAGCAGAGCCGGATCAAAATCGTCATTGTCTCCGTTACTGATAACAGCTTGTCCTTCCGGGCTGATTACCATGACGGATCCGTTTTTCACCGATAAAGTATTTTTCAGACTAGTATTAAATTTATTTTCATTAATCCTATAAAAAACTGCACCGACAGTTTTCGTACGGTTATTGGATAACGGTACGATATAAGTAACAAATTTTGTATTCTGCTCCAACCCTACGGAAGCATCGGCCTTTTCAGCCGGACTTACCGAAATACTGGAGAGATTTTCAATATTCTTTTTAAATTCATCGATGCTCCGATTTTCAAATTTATATATATGTTTGAGAAAGTAGTCGGTTCTGTAGGTACCCTTGCTTGAATATATCAAACTACTGTCCTTGTAATAGACGAAGATTTCATCGTAGAACGTATTGGTCAGTGAGATATTATTCAGGATACTGACTGCATTAATAACGTTGGTATAGCTTAGTAACATCCTGGTACTGTGCAGATCAGGGTTCACATCAATTTGAGTAGCGATGTTGTTCAATTCCATTATTCTGGCGTCAATGACCGTTTGGGCCGAAGAAAGCATTTCGATGGAGTTGCTGTCAATTTCCCGTTTAAACAGGTGTGAAAAAGAAAGAAACATAATACTGCCCAAAATTAAAAATGGAATAATAAAGACAACAGCAAAAGAGATCATATATTTCGCATAAATGGAAAGTGTGATTTTTCTCATAGTGTCCTCGTTTGTTATAAATAATTAAAATTGATGTGTGGAAAAGGCTGAAATCTTGAAATTTAAGTTAATTATACATTAATAATAAAACAAAGTACACCGTAATGAAATAATGCATACTGTAAAAAAAACCGCATGTTACCTGGAGGATTTTGTGTTTACAGCCTGTAAAAAGCTTTATTTCAGTAGCTTTTTGAAACATGGCATATCCTTGAAAAAACGGCTTGTTTACAATACATGATGTGGATTCTATTATTAATTCGTAAGGCCGGCCCACATTATAAAATTATCATTAGGAGTGAAGAAGCATGGATACACCAGTGGAACTAAAGCCATCTCTTGTAAAAAAGAATAACATAATCTCCGGGTGGCAACAAAACCTCCATTTTATTAAGAAAAATTATCAGTTGTATTTATTGGTTTTGCCTGCCGTAATTTACTTTATTATATTTAAGTATATTCCCTTGTATGGTATCCAGATTGCCTTTAAGAATTTTTCTCCCGTCAAGGGTTTCTGGGGAAGCCCTTTTGTAGGCCTGGCACATTTTGAAAGGTATTTTAACTCTGCTGACTTCTGGATGCTGATTAAAAATACACTGGGGATTAGCTTTTACAGTCTTGCGCTTGGTTTTCCCCTCCCTATTATCCTGGCGCTATTGCTGAATCAAATGGACAGCAGGAGGTACAGAAGCGTTTTCCAAACTGTTGTCTATGCACCGCATTTTATATCACTTGTGGTAATTGTAGGGATGATTCAGGTGTTCCTGGCTCCCCAAACAGGGATTGCAAATCTTATTATTAAAGAAATGGGATTTGAACCTATCTTTTTCATGGGGAAGCCTGAGTATTTCAAGAGTATTTATGTAGTATCCGGTTTGTGGCAGAATGTCGGCTGGGATAGTGTAATTTATCTTGCGGCATTAGCCGGTATTAATCCGGAGCTGTATGAGTCCGCGATGGTGGATGGAGCCAACAAGCTGCATCGGATATTGCATATAGATATTCCCGGTATTATGCCCACCGCAATCATATTGTTAATACTGAATTCCGGACAGCTCTTATCGGTTGGTTTTGAAAAGGCATATCTCATGCAGAACAGTTTAAACAGGATGACTTCGGAAATCATTCAGACTTATGTATACAAACAGGGTCTTCTGCAGGGACAATTCAGTTATGCTACGGCTATCGGTTTATTTGATGCGGTAGTAAACCTTATGATATTGCTGATTGTCAATAAGCTTTCCAAAACCTATTCCGAATCATCATTGCTGTAAAAGGAGGACTTCATGAAAAGTATTTTTATTCGAAAAACCAGAGGAGATATTGTGTTTGATGTTGTCAATTACACAGTGCTGACAATAGGAATGCTGCTGGTGCTGTACCCTCTGTATTTTGTCGTCATTGCTTCCATAAGCGACCCGAATGCAATTTATGAAGGGCGTGTTATGCTGATACCAAAAGGAGTGAATCTGGAGGGCTATAAAAGGATACTCAAGGAGAGCAGTATCTGGGTAGGATATGCTAACACCATCCTGTATACGGTGGTCGGTACAACCATTAATGTTGTAATAACATTAATGGCGGCTTTCACACTTTCAAGAAAAAATATTCCGCTTGGAAAAATTATAATGTACATGGTGGTTTTTACAATGTTCTTCAATGGAGGCATGATTCCAACATATATTTTAATACAGAAACTTGGATGGATAAATACCATGTGGGCACTGATCATTCCCACTGCCGTAGGGCCCTGGAACCTGATTATTGCGCGTACCTTCTTTCAGAATTCCATACCGGATGAACTGTGTGAAGCAGCCTATATCGACGGTACCTCCCACTTTTTGCTTTTTTATAGAATAGTGCTGCCGCTTTCCAAGGCATTGATAGTTATTCTCATTTTATTCTATTCGCTGAATCATTGGAATTCTTTCTTCAACGCGCTTATATACATCCGTGACGAAGCAAAATACCCCCTGACGCTTGTACTTAGAAATATTCTGCTGGATGCGGAAATGAGCGCCAATATGATGGCGGATGAAGCATCGGTGGCAGAAAAGCTCAAGATGGCCGACCTGATCAAATATGGCTCCATTATTTTAGCAACAGTACCAATACTATCCCTGTATCCTTTTGCGCAGAAATATTTCGTACAGGGTGTCATGATCGGTGCGGTCAAAGGATAAAGCTTGTTTGCATCAGATTCCGGAATATTCAAATTAATAAGTTGAATAAAAGATTTTTTTCGGCTATAGCAGCTTGAAAACAGGCTGTTGAAATATTTAATTGAGGAGGAGTAAATATGTTATTAAAAAAGTTTGCTGCATTATTATTAGCTGTAACGGTCACAGCAACTGCCTTTGGGGGGTGTGGAAAAAGTGATGGCAATGCCGGGGATGAGACTAAAGCGAATGTGACGGATTCGTCCATGGAAGGCAACATGTACAAAAAGGGACTTCCTTTAGTGAAGGACAAGGAAACCTTTCATATGTATTCCATCAAGGATGTCAGGCAATTGGACTTCAACGAGATGGAATTCTTCAAGAGGCTTGAGGAAAAGACAAATATCCATATTGAATGGGAATTTGAAGACAATACTGCAGGAGGTCAGAAAAAACAGCTGATTCTTGCCAGCGGACAGTATCCGGATGCGTTTTTCATGGGTTTGAACTATAATGATTTATCGAAGTATTACAATGACGGAATTTTTATAAAGCTGGACAGCTTGATAGACCAGTATGGAGATAATATAAAAGCTGCCTTTGCACAGAAACCTATTTATAAGCAGTTGTGTACCTATGTCGACGGGAGTATTTATACTCTGGGTATGACCGGTGAGGATGAGGGACATTACAATCCGGACCAGTTATTTATTTACAAACCCTGGCTGGATAAATTGGGATTGCCTGTACCCTCAACCATGGACGAATTTTATAATACGCTGAAAGCATTTAAAGAGAAAGATCTCAATGGAAACGGGAAAGCGGATGAAATTCCATTCTCTTTCAGGAATGAATCCCAGATTCAGGGAATACACTCCTTTTTCGCAGCCTTTGGATTTTCAGATCTGGTGACGAGTATAAAAACACCTGATGCCAAGGACCATTTTGTGGTTGAAAACGGCAAGGTAATATTTACTGCTGATAAGCCGGAATATAAAGAAGCAGTTACATTTATAAATAAGTTATTCCAGGAGGGCCTTTTTGATAAAGAAGGCTTCACCCAGGACACAAAACAGTACTTTGCAAAAGGAAAGACAGAGCAGGTGACACTCGGCTCCTTTATGCTGTGGAATGCTGTAAACATGACGGGGCCCGAACGTTCAAAGGATTATGTTCCTGTTCCTCCCATGAAAGGACCAGGCGGAAAACAGTTGTGGACGAAATATATGGGAACCAGCGGTAATTTGAACGGAGCACAGTTTGCTATTACAAAAGCATGTAAAAACCCTGAAATTGTATTGAGATGGATTAACGAGTTTTATGACAAGAAAACTTCGGCAGAGGCTATTTATGGACCAAGCGGGCTCATGTTCAAGGAGGGGGCTGACGGTATGCTTGAATTCCTCCCGACACCTGAAGGAATGTCATGGGATGAATTCAGGTATAAAAATTGTCCTGTGTGGCCTGCATCATCAATTTTTATAGAAGATTACGGTAAAGTCATGCCTCTTCCACAGCAGATGTTTGATAAGAACAAAATAAAGCATGATATATATGACCCTTATTTAAAATCCGAAACTCTTCCTCCTATTATCTTTGATGCTGCAGAGACCGAATGGAACCTGTCTGTAGGCAATGATATTCAGAATTATGTTAATCAAATGAGATCTAAATGGCTGCTGGATGGCGGAATTGACAAGGAATGGGATGCGTATCTGGCTAAATTGAAACAGTTGAAGATTGATGAGCATGTAAATAAGATGCAGGCAGCTTATGACAGGTTTGTGAAGTAGAAATTACAATTGAAAATTGGACACAAGGTGTTTTGACAAACTGCATTTGTTGAAGCACCTTGTAACACATCGTCATTGATTCAACTTAGCAAAAGGATTTATCTCGAAAAAGCGTTCGCGTATATTATATGGGAGGAAAAGACATGGATAAAAAAATATACATAGGAGCCTGCTATTATCCGGAGCAATGGCCGGAGGAACGGTGGGAAAAAGATGCTGATATTATGGCGGAGGCCGGCATTAATGTGGTAAGGCTGGCGGATCTTTGCTGGGCCACCATGGAACCGGAAGATGGGGTGTTTGATTTCAGCATATTTGACAGAGTACTGGATATTTTGCATAAACGTGGTATCCAGGCAGTGATGTGCACACCGACAATGGTACCTCCGATGTGGATGTGGAAAAAGCATCCTGATATTTTTATTACGGCAGACAATAGAGTAAGTAATGATATCCGCTCCAGATATTGCCCGAATAATCCGCAGTATATGGAATATACAAAAAGGATTGCAGGAAAAATGGCGGAGAATTTTAAAAATCATCCCGCTGTAATTGCATGGCAGATTGACAATGAATTCAATGGAAGCCCATGCATATGTGAATACTGTGCCGCGGCTTTCAGAGATTGGTTAAAAGAAAAGTACGGAACATTGGATAACCTGAACAAAGAATGGGGAACCGTATTTTGGAGTCAGGTATACACTGATTGGGAACAGGTGGCTCCTCCCTCCAAAAAGGAAATGATAATGTCGATCAGTCAAAAGGTTGATTTTCTGAGGTTTACTTCCGATAGCACCGTAAGATTTCAGAAGCTTCAGGCGGATATACTCCGGACTGTTTGCCCTACCCACAAGCTGACACATAATGGCATGGGACTTTTCGACAGAATAGATTATTTTTCATTAGCCGGGGAGCTGGACTTTTTTAGTCTTGATTCCTATCCGGATGTTGACAGTGATCCATTGCTATTGTGCATGACGCATGATTTGACAAGAGGTGTCAAACAAAAAGAATTCTGGGTAATGGAACAGAAAAACGGATATTTTAACTATGCACCATATAATATGGCTATGGAACCAGGTTTGGTCAGACTGTGGAGTTATCGGGACATTGCAAGGGGGGCGGATGGGGTTGTATATTTTAGGTGGAGAAGCGGAAGGTATGGTGCCGAGCAGCACCCACAGGGACTTCTTAGACATGACGGCAGTAAGAGAAGGGCATTTTATGAAGTAAAAAGCCTTGCTGAGGAGATAAAAGCCCTTGGACCGTCGCTGCCAGAGAGCAAGGTCATGGCTGAGGTTGGGATGCTCTGGAGCTATGACCAGATATGGGCGTTTGAGACGCATGTTCAGAACAGTAAATTCAGCTATAGAGACCATTTCAAGGAATATTACGACGCATTGGCCGGTTTGGGTATAACAGCAGATTTGATTAATCCAATGTCGGAACTTTCGGAATATAAACTTGTAGTTGCTCCTGCTCTCTTTCTTTTAGATGAGACTATTACCCGACATCTGGAAACGTATGTAAAGAATGGCGGAACTCTGATTCTGACAATCCGAACCGGTGTGCGAAGCTGGTCAAACGTAACGGTTGATACTCCCTGGCCGGGATTATTAAGAGGCGTTGCAGGAGCAACGGTAACAGAGTTTGATTCCTTGCCGGAATATGCCTGCAATAAGGTACTGTATAAAGGAAAATCTTATGAAGTTAAAACTTTCCTGGAGATACTTGAGTGCGAGAGTGCAAAGGCTGTGGCAGTTTATGACGGAAAGTTCTATAAAGGCCAGGCAGCTGTGACTGAAAACCGGTATGGGGACGGAAAGGTACTGTACTGTGGAGTAATGGGAAGCAAGGAACTGTTGACGGACCTTTTGAAAGATGAGTTAAACACACTGAACGTAAATCTGCACGGATGGCCTAAAGGTATAGAGGTAACGCGAAGGAAGGCAGAGAATAAAGTATACACCTTTATTTTGAATTCGAATTTTGAAGATACGGGTGTTATACTGGACAGGGAATACAAGCATGCTGTTACCGGTGAAAAATTATCCGGTGAGGTGGAGATAAAAAAACTGGACGCATGGGTATTGATTTGAGTTTTTGTACAGAAAACAAAATATTAGGTAATCTAGGTAATCAAGGGGGTAGACCATGTCAGAAAAAATGCCGGCAGCATATCTGCCGGGAAACAGTACGGTGATTCTGAAAGAAGTGGAGATTCCTGAACCTGGGCACGGACAGGTACTCATCCGGACCAAGTCCTCCACCATCTGTGGCAGTGATATCCGCGCCATTTACCGGGAACATGTGGGTAAAGGCGCCGAGGGGTATATGGACAAGATTGCAGGGCATGAACCGGCCGGGCAGGTCGTTAAATGCGGGCCCGGTATGCGCCGGTTCAAGGAGGGAGACCGTGTCATTGTTTATCATATTTCGGGCTGTGGTATGTGCATGGACTGCCGGCGCGGTTACATGATCAGCTGTACCAGTCCGCTTCGGGCAGCATACGGCTGGCAGCGCGACGGTGGAATGGCTCCCTACATTCTGGCAGAGGAAAAGGATCTGGTTCCGCTTCCGGATAGTCTGTCATATACCGATGGAGCGCAGATTGCCTGCGGTTTTGGCACTGTGTATGAAGGAATAGAAAAAATCGGGATTTCCGGAAATGATGCCGTATTGGTTATCGGACTCGGGCCGGTTGGTTTGGCTACACTGATGCTGGCCAGGGCGATGGGTGCCCAGAAGCTGATCGGAGTGGATGTAACGCCGGAACGCTGTAAAATTGCGCTGGATAAAGGCCTGGCGGATGTTGCGCTGGTTTTTGGTCCCGATACCCTGGGACGGGTTATGGAACTTACAAGCGGCAACGGTGTCGAAAGAGCATTGGATTGTTCGGGGCATACGTCAGGACGGCAGTTGGCCATCCGGGCAACCCGCAAATGGGGCAAAATCGCATTTGTCGGTGAAGGCGGGACGGTGGAATTCAACCCCAGCCCGGACATAATTCATGACCAGAAAACTATCTATGGCTCCTGGGTTACCAGCATTTGGCGCATGGAAGAACTGACAGAACGGATAGTGAGATGGGGTATCCATCCGGAAGATCTTGTTACTCATAGGTTCACATTGGATCAGGCATCCGAGGCTTATGCACTGATGGCCGGGGGCAAGTGCGGAAAAGTGGCTATTGTGTTCGACGAAGAAATCCGATAAATAGATACTTTCCAATAAAGACTGTCATTAAAAGATGCTTCTGTATTGGAAAGCAGAAATTGCTGCTAAGTTTGAAGAATCAAATCCTCTATTTCTATAGGGGATTTCAGCAAATTCATCGTTATTATTTGTGAGGTTTACCTTGAGGATCTGTATCTATGGATATGGATCCTTTTTACATTATACTCTATGGAACGTTCAGGCCTTATGTTTCATAAGTTTAAACAGTACGTCCAGAAGTGTTAGCATTAGCTTTTGCTCTTTAACTGTTAAAGTATTGAGTTTGTTTATCAGAAGTGAAATCGTAGTATTATCTTTATTTGCAGTAGATGGTTGTATATTCCTAAATAAATCTTCTAAGGTGATTTCCAAGACATTGGTTATTTTCTCCAGGCTACTCAGAGAAGGATTTACTTCACCTCGTTCCATTTTTCCAAAATGAGAAGCATCTATTTCAGCTCTATGTGCCAATTCTTCCTGAGTTAACCCCTTTTCACTTCTAATAATTCTAATCCTATCTCCAACAATTTTTGCGATATCAACCATTTATTTCACCTCACCTATCAAATAAAAATATCTGTTAGTACATATTCTTACAAGGTGTTAAAAACATTATTATTTTAATTAAATTGTTTTAACACTTGACGCTATACTGAAATTTACCTATACAACCTTATTTTCTGTATTACAGCACTTACTGCTGTTGGTGTGATTCACCTAATCAAAAGACACAGAGAAAAGAAGAAGATAGAAACTGAATTTTTAGATAGGCAACGAAAAAGAACGTGAAGAAAATTAACAAAACATGGTTGTCAAATTACATGCTTATATCTGGGAGTGGTATAAGAAAGAATTCCTTAAATAAGACATAGACACTAAAATATTGAGATGGTATATACAGTGTATTCCTCCAACTTTTCGAAGCCCAATTTATAAGCGACTTTTTGAGATGGAACATTATCAACCGTGGTTTCCCATAAAGGCAGAAGTCCTCTTTTCAGCTGATTAACTATTAGATGATATGAAATAAGTGTCCCGGAGCCTTTGTTTCTGTCACTATTGCTAAAGGTATCCAGGTCAATAAAGTATCTGCCGCCATGAACAAATCCATTGTTCACACATTGAGATATGAGTTCTCCATTTTCCTTAGCGCCATACCAAAGGCCTTCCGTTCAAATTTATCGTACGGGTAATACTTCTGGTACACTTCCGGAACTATAGGCAGAAAACATTCACAAATTTCCATACCGCTTGTGAGTTCCTGGTGAATATCGGTTTTTTCAAACTGTTCTCTATTCAAGATAAACGTATTCTCATAATGGCTATTCACCTTGAAGTCCTTTAATGCTTCATTCAATACATTACCCCGGAGGGTATTTTTATCACAATAGACTTCAAAGTCACTTTCGCCGGTTTCTCCAAGTATAGGAAAAATCATGGTATTTAAAACTTCAATAATAAAACCAATATGTTTTGGCAAGGATTCCTTACACGAAAAATATGACCATCTTGATAAAGCCCAGACAAGCGCAGCTTCTGGATTTTCCTTATTGTCTACAAATACCTTGCCGGGGAAGCTTGAACTTATGACTGCTAATGCAGGTATTTGAAATTTATTTCTATTAAAAAAACCTTCCGCTATTGCAAATTCTTCTTGTTTTAGCTCAACAGTCATATATTCTCCTGACTTTTTATAAACTATTAATACCAGCTACATTTTACCATACGCCTGGGATGATTTAACATACATTAAATTAATTCCATTTGGCATTATTTTTTAAGTTTTTTACAGCACTTTTAACCGGATTCAGAATATTTCTTTAAAAATAAAAGTATACGTATTGTACAATCTGTTTTCCTGTTTGACGGTTCCCTCCATGAATCTGCCAACTGCCATCCGCAGTGTGCTTTTGCATAGCTTTCTTTTAACTGTTGAAGGATAATTATTTACATTATATTACTTATTTACAGTAATTACTAATGGTCAAGAGTATTCAGATTATAAATTCAGCACCATTTATATATAATTTAATAACAAATTTACTGCTGATTAAAATGCAATTTACAATAAAGATATAAGATATGGTTGTAGGAGTAATTCTTAGCTTTAGGAGGTTTACCGTATGAAAAAACTTATTTTATTAATTGGTATCCTCATAATTTTTGGTATTTTTTCATATGCGGTTTTTTCTGAAGAAACCGGACAAATGATTTACACACAACCGTATTTATTGAGTCTGCATCCAAAAAGTGAAATGAATATCTGCTGGCTGACAAGGGAGACTGCCAGGGAGTCTTTTGTTGAATACGGCCCGACTGAAAGCCTGGGGAAAAAAGTTCCGGCCAGGGAATTCAAGATTGACGGCTTGAGAAAGTCGGCAACTTTGGCAGGGTATAATGAGGAACCAGGGAAAAATCCATCACTTGATGTGTTTCAGGAAATAGCTGTATTAAATGACCTTACACCGGGAACGAGATACTTTTATAGAGTTGTAACAAAGTCGGGAGAAAAAATTCTAAAAGGGCCGACCTACTATTTCAAAACTGCTCCGCTGCCTGGAAATCCGGTGGAATATGCCCTTTTATCTGACTTCAGGCACAAAAGTGAAATGATTGAAACCGAAGAACAAACTGGACGGCAGGAGATTGATTTTATAGTTTACAATGTAGATATGCCGCGTACGCCATGGAAAGCAGGGGAATGGTTTCCGGTAAAGGACTGTTTCAGCAGCCGGGAGGAAGCAGGCAAGGAGTGGTTTACTGTAATGCAGCAGCCGGGAGAGTCGGCAAGATTGCTCCAATACGTGCCTATTTACCCACAGCCGGTAAATCACGAGCCTGAAGAGCAGAGATTTGTTAGTGATAAAGGTCTGGAAGCGGACAAAAGTAAATTGGATACAAGCATATACATGCAGTTGTTCAGACCATTATATTCTGAACAGGAACATGGGTATAATGTTAAACATATGCCTGTAAAATTAGAATAATATTAAGTCCTGGCGGCACTGCTTCGTTCAATTATATAGAACATATCCTGCTCGCCTCTGAAATCACGCAGCCCGAGACAGGTCATTCCGAGCTTCTCCATAACCTTCATTGAGGCTTTGTTTTCAGGATTGACCATACCGTATACTGCTTCAATGGCTGTTGATGCAAATGCTGCCTTTATAATGGCTTTACCGATTTCCGTGGCATAGCCCTTTCCCCAGAACGGTACACCAAACTGCCATTCTATTTCAGGTTGTTCAGGTAAGTAAGGGTTTAATCCTGCCAAGCCGATTATGTAGTTATTCGCCTTGAGCACACAGGCTGCATGGAAGGACTCAAGTGTTTTAAAATCTTTTTCAAGGATATAGCCTATATAACCATTTGTTTTTTCCAGAGTCCAGGGGGAATCTCCTGTGAAAGTATGCACACGGCTATCCGACATGATTTTATATAATTCTTCTGCGTCATCATTTTTCCATTGTCTGAGATAAAATCTTTCAGTTTCCAAATAAATACGATTCATTTGCACACCGACTCCTTATATACGTTTTAACAGCGGAGCTTGTTTGAAATAAGGGCACGAAGACAGGCAGATCCGCTCTTCATGCCCTTAACCCATCTGTATAAATGTGTTTTTTTAAACTTTAAAACTGCAAACCGTATACCTATATCAGCTGACTGGATTTATTCAATTATTTCTTTCAGCCGTTCAGTGACCAGCTTCACCAATTTGTCCGCCGTATCCCGGTTTAATGGCATGAGCCTGCCGTGATAAATATAATATATCAGGTATGAGTGCAAAACCTCATATCCGCCCTTATCGTATTCTTCAGCAGTCGGAAGATAGCCGTTGCACCCGTTTGTATATCCTCCGAAGCAGACAAGATCATTATGGCAGGTCATGGCTGCATCTACTGCCAGTTCACACATGATTTCACTTGGAACTCCGCAGAGACATCCGTTATTCAGAATGAGATACTGGATCTCCATCTCAGTACTTTGCCTCGTTATTTTTTCTCCATGCAGGCGGGCAACTTCCTTGAGCCATTGGGTGCCGTCTATGTAATTCATCTGCATGGCCTCTTCCGAGATTGCTTCAGCCCGATCATGGGAAGGAACATCGGCATAAAAGAGTTCTGTCTGTGAAAACATGGCCAGCTTATGGATTTCGTCAGGCTGAAGCTTTTCAACACATGGTGTGACAGCCTCCATAATGGCAGCTGCCATTTTATCCAGTGCTTCCACGGAACCTTCGTACTTCGGTTTGACATTGCCGCAAGCACCCTGTGTTATCATAATCCCACAGCCGTACCGTTTTCCAAGCAATTCCCTGGTGACTCCCACAAAATCCGAGGATATCATATAATTATCCTCACGGAGAACATTGCCATGAGCTGTTAATCTTAAGATGAGCAGCCGCAAATGACCTGTTTCAGCATCTGTAATTTTGAGTATATTAATGCGCCTGTCCAAGACACCCGAAGGGTTTCTCCGGTTTGTTCCAATATCAGCATCAGTTACTCCCCACGCAGCTTTAACAGGTGCAAGTGTTTTTTCAGCCTCATACACCGCAGCAAGAACCTGCTTGCATAAAAACTGAAAGTACTCCTGTTCAAGACTGATATTGGGCGCACTGTGGGTATGGCTGAAACAGAGCATAACCTTTTCACGTGTTATACCAAGTATATTGCCTATCTTATCGCGTAATAGGTCTGCATCCTCACACATAAAGCCTATGTGATCGATTGCAGCAAGACAGCATACTTCTTTGTCTGAATGCCATATGGAAACCTGTGCCGACAGCTTGTGCAGAACTCCTCCGGATAAATTGTCTTCGCGGCCGAAGCCCACGGTCTGAACATTATATGAGGGTGTTATATCCACCGCTGCAAATCCTAGTAAAACTCTATTATTCATAACTCTGCTCCTTAATATGATTTATTTTTTATTAATAATTAAGAAAGCAAGGTCCGGTACCGGGCGGTAAAAATTTTTACCGCTCCATGCAATCACCGCCCTTATCGGACTTTGCATGGAGCAAATACAATGCAAAGCGGTTGTATCATAATAATACTCCTCAGCATGCTGAAATTACCTGCTTATTCCATTATGGGACAATAGTGGCAGGGTGTCAATGAGTTATGGTAAAAAACACCAAACCCGGATTTTTGTAATGGCTTTTAATCATATTTTTAAACCTGGCAGTACCAGAAATAATACCCTTGTTTTGAGGGATTACAGAGCCGGCTGAAGCAGTATTGGAAAAAAGAAAGAATATAGGAGGACTGAGGTAACAAAATAATCTGTTTGGATGAATCAGACTCAATCGGAGGTGGAGAAGACTTCTGGTGTAAAGCCTTCGGAGTCGCTATATTGGACATAGCAATACCAACAATCAAAAACTTTGCAGGTATCCACTTTGATACTGACATTGAAGTAACAGAAATAAACAGAAAAAACTAAACTACTTTTAAAAAATATATTGTAAATAAGAGGGCAAAATTTTAAATTTATAAAAAATATGAGAAGAATAAAATATATTATAAAAATAATCATGTCAAAAAGGCATGATTATTTTATTATATATTTTAATTAAGTTTACTTTATTAACTATGTTGGAATATCTGTAGATGCGAACCATTTTATTGTTGCATCAATAGCTTGAGTACCTGTTTTAACAAGTCCCAACCCCAAAACTGATACGTATGTTTCTACAGTATATTTTGCTTTCATTGTTATAGTAGTTGAAGTGTAAGTTGCACTCAGTTGTGGACTTGCTATTTTGTATACTAGAGCCTCCTGATCTGTATCTATACTGATAGTTGTTGCGGATACACCAGTCCATTTGCCGTTAGAATATTGGCCAGAACATCCGTAAGTTACAGTATATGAACCACTTTCGTAGTCAGAAAACAATGCTACAGTTCCACTAGCAGCCAAACGATAATCTTTAATATCTTCAGGACTATTTGTGGAATCCAATGTGTAATTTACAGTCCCTGGTAATTCCTTTGCTTGACTAATGAATTTTTCTAACTCTCCCACAGTACTTACTCCTGTAACAGTATCTTCTTTAACAAAATTACTCGAATCTATACCTAAATATTCGAGTATTTCGTAAATGTTGTCTTCGGTAATTATAGTGTCCGAAGATATTGAACTTTCTTTATCTTGCGCATATCCTGGTACCATCAGGGTAAGAACTATGCAGAAAGCTAAACACAAACCTAAAATTTTTTTTAACATAATGTGTATGTCCTTCCTGAAAATGTATTTTATATAATGGTAGCATATATGGTATAATATGTCAAATGATAAGGAGGTAATAAAATGGCAACTGGTACTATAATCGGGATTATTTATTTCTTAATAATTGGCATACTTGTATCGATATTGGCAAGATTTATAAGTAAATTTATTCGAAACTTTTTTAGAAAAATGAAGTAACTTATAAGGATGAAGGAGCATACGTGTCGCTAAAGAAAAAATAAATATAACAAATTACTAAACTGGGTTTTGTCAGATAGATTAAATATTCCATCCTGGTATATTTTTCTGTTTGTGATTCAGGAATTAAAACCTTTTGAATATTTATCATTAACTTTTTGCACAATATGCCTATA
The DNA here is from genome assembly GCA_023392075.1 of Bacillota bacterium. Lineage (GTDB taxonomy): Bacteria > Bacillota > Clostridia > Acetivibrionales > DSM-1351 > Ruminiclostridium. The sequence continues at coordinate 40,767 of JAEVZU010000328.1, forward strand.
CCTTTAAAGGTGACTTCTAGACAAATTTTTATTCTTCAGAAATTTTTGATGCTCCTGGGAGAGCCTGAAGCTTATCCCGATATTCCAAATTGAATATATTCGTTTATGGCCTATATGGTTTATAAGTTTTCAAATGAGCTCTCCCTGGAAGTATCAAAGTAGATTTTTAAAGAAAATTATTAACTGGCTTAACCAAACTATTGCACCATTTGGAAATTGTGTAGTTGAAGAGGGAACGTCAACAGATAATAAATCCTAATATTTGGACATCTTTCCATGGCCCTTTCCCAAGCCAGAGCCAATGAAAGTATTTTTTGGTGATGGCAGCTGGATTTTAGAATACACTGAGCTCGGAGTTAAAAGAATCGATGGGTCCACCATTATATTGGATAACAGTTCTAATACAAATACTCCGGTTTTGGTGTGCATTTCTATTGACATTGAAAATAGTTTTATTTCTTAAAGATTTATATGAAATTGAACAATATTTTGGGATCCAAATTATATTACCTGAAGAAGATTTTACTGATGAGCGAATAGAGGACATAGCCCAACTTAGAGCATCTATCAAAAATGAATATATAACCTTCAAAACTTACGAATTGACGACTACTGTAACAGATCGATCTATGTTTGAAAATGTTATTAATTATTTTGGCGATAATTCAGAAGAAGGGGTATCGTTTAAATTTGTTGAAGCAGCCTCTGAACATCAGATTTTACATACTAAGATAAGCGGTTTGCAGCAAGAAACACAATTTATAGGGCTTGTTCTTGATGGCAAAGCTAGGTTAAAACGCAAACTTAATGATTTTATTGATGGCGAAAGTGTGAGGATAAAATTTATTCCATGTAATGTCAATAACATGATAGAAGTTAGAAGACGTTTTATACCGTTTGATAATTACACTGAAGAATCAAAATTAATCTAATAATTTTATGAGACACCAAGTCATGTCACAGAAATCTAGTGCAGTAACTTGATGTCAAAATTAGAAACAAAATCTTTTAAAAAATTTTATCTTCCTGAAGAAACTTGATTTTAACCAATCCTGAGATTTTATTTGTTATATAATATAATCGTTGAAAAAACTCATTTCAAAGTAATCGAAACATCGGAATGAAGAAGGCGGTCGAACTGGGAACAAGGATGATTCAAACCTTATGGACCGAATTTGAATTACGTATATCTGAAGTTGAAGATTTTGCTTCGACGGGTTATTTATTGGGACTGTGCTAATACATGCCTGATATTACCGATGTAAGTGAATTTATTTACATGGCCTGTGTTGAGGTTGATTCCTCGGGGGAGCATTCCTCAAGGAATGGCTGCAAAACTTATCCCCTGTGCCAAGTATGCCGTATTTACCCACTTTGGGTCTTTGGAAAGGTTGAAAACAACTTATGAATACATATATTGTGCATTGCTGCCCTGCTCAGACTGTGAACTGGCGTAACTTGATACAATCGAAGCATATATTTACGGAGTTAACGGCCATGACTCCAGACTTGACATATATACCCGTTAAATAAAGTTTATGTGAATTTGTGAATTCACAATGCCTTTTATTATATATTCTCTCCTGCATTTGAAAGCAGGGAAAGGCGGGAAGTGAAATACAAAACCTGATAAGCTGTAAATAGAAAGGGGTTGGATATTAATGGATTGGCTTGACCGTATAAGAGCATCTATTGATTATATTGAGGATAATCTCAACAAGGAAATTGATTTCACTGAGGTAGCAAGGAAGGCATACTGCTCGGTATTTCATTTCCACCGGATGTTTTCCATATTAACCGGAGTATCCACGGTAGAGTATGTTCGGCGCAGGAGACTTACACTGGCTGCACAGGAATTGATGTGCGAGAATACGAAAATTATTGATGTTGCCCTCAAGTATGGCTATGAATCTCCTGATGCTTTTACAAGAGCCTTTCACAAGATCCACGGGGTCAGTCCCTCAACAGCACGTGAGTCAGGGGTACAGCTTGTGGCATATCCAAGGATTACCTTTCAATTAATTTTAAAGGGTGGTAATGATATGGATTACAAAATTGTTGACAAAGCTTCCTTTACAGTGGTAGGAAAGTCAAAAAAATTTGCTTCAAACGGCGATGAGGCCGTGAAACTGCCGGAGTTCTGGAGCGAGTGCAAGCGCAGCGGCTTGTATGAGAGCATGGTAAAACTGTGCAAAGGCAAGCCGGGAGCAGTTACTAATGGAGAATCTCTCGGAATATGTGCAGGTGAAAAAGATGGATTTACCTACATGATAGGGGTTGAGAAGCCGGAAGGTGCTGTTCCTGCCGGCCTGGACACTCTCACCATTCCTGCGGCAACCTGGGCCGTATTTGATTGCGCCGGTGCAATGCCCCATGCCATACAGTCTCAGCTGAAGAAAATTTATGAAGAGTGGTTCCCCTCCACGGGATATGAACAGGCACAGGGAGTACCTGATTTTGAAGTTTATATGCCGGGTGATATGGATAATGACGACTACAGATCCCAAATCTGGATACCTGTTATTAAAAATAAGAAGTAGTCGGAAACCGGCCAGTCCGTGAGAGTGTCCGTAAAACAGGCATAATTTTAGCCAAACCGCCGGATCCCCTTAAGAACGGCGGCTTGGCATTCTTTATATAGCGGGCTCACAACAGTTCACAGATATAATGGACAAAGAGGCTGTAAAGGAGTAAACTGCAAGTAGTAGTGCCGGACAGTATGCGTTTTAGATATTGCAGGCTACTGGAATAATCCATATCGGGAGGGGAAATTAATGTCACAAAATACCGAGCAAAAATATAAGGCCGGAGATTCAAATCAAATAACCCGTGAATACTTTGATTCACTTTTGGTTGAAATGCGGCATATTGATTCTGTTTTACCGTCCACCAGACTTGAGCTTTATGGAGAAACTTTTTCAACACCTGTGATGACAGCCGCATTATCCCATCTTAACGGAAACCGCCCCAACGGCATGGCCGAAATGGCCGGGGGAGCCTTTAATGCCGGGGCGGTTATGTGGACAGGTATGGGTGAAGAAGCTGAGCTAGAATCCATAACGGCCACAGGAGCGAAAACAATAAAGATAATCAAGCCGCATGCTGATAACGACGTAATTTTTAAGAAAATAGAGCATGCCGAAAAGTGCGGAGTTTTTGCTCTGGGTATGGATATCGACCATTCCTTCAATAGCAGCGGTCAGTATGATAATGTTTTGGGACTTCCCATGACGGGCAAAACAATTGACGAAATTAAAAGTTTTGTCAAGGCGACCGGATTGCCTTTTATTATAAAAGGAGTACTTAGCGAACAGGATGCCTATAAATGTGTTGAAGCCGGAGTAAGAGGAATAGTTGTTTCACATCACCACGGAATAATGGATTTCGCAGTACCGCCGCTTATGATCCTGCCGAAAATTGTAAAAGTAATAAACAAAAGTGTACCGGTTTTTGTAGACTGCGGTGTTTCTAACGGTATGGATGTATTTAAGGCGCTGGCGCTGGGAGCCGATGCCGTATCGGTGGGACGTGCCCTGATGCCTCCGCTGGCTGAAAGCGGAGCAGAAGGTGTGGAGAAAAAAATCAAGGATATGACAAAAGAGCTTGCCGGTGTGATGGCACGTACATGCTTTAAAGATATCGGGAGCATTGATTCATCTGTTATCTGGAAGAGGTAGTATTGACGGATGCAAAGGGCTGTCATGCAATTACAGGCATGATAGCCTTTTGACGTGCATGTGTTTATGACGGGACTGATAACAAGAGCAGCTTGTGAAGCAAAATGTGAAGCAAATATTCCTGCTGAGTCTTTACAAGGACAATAAAAAAGTGTTATATTTGACGTTGAATGGGTAGTATTCTCAAGGTCAATGATAAATGACTTGAGTTGATTATAATTGATTGTAATTGACTGTTGAAACTACATCAGACTTATTTATATTTTATTTTTGAAAGACAGCTCATATCCTTATGGAATGGGACTCAAAAGAGCATCACCCCCTCATTGTTTCAGGAGGTGATATTTATGAAAATAGGATTTATTGGAGCAGGAAAAGCAGGATTCAGCCTTGGTAAATATTTCTGTGAACACAATCTGGAGGTTACGGGATATTACAGCAAAAATCCTCAATCTGCCATACAGGCGGCGAAATTTACAGGCACAATGAGCTTTAATGACATTGATGGCATTGTAGAGGCAAGTGATACTCTTTTTCTTACTGTTCCCGACGGAACAATAAAGGAAATATGGGATCGCATTGAGAAGCTGTCTATCGGAAATAAAATAATATGTCACTGTAGCGGTTCATTATCTTCATCAATTTTTTCAAACGTTGATAACCATAATGCTTATGGTTATTCTATCCATCCGCTTTTTGGAATAAGCGACAGGTTTAATTCTTACAAGAAACTTAATAATGCCTTTTTTACCCTGGAGGGCTCAGAAGGACGTTTGTATGAGATGCAGATGCTTTTGAAGCAGCTGGGTAATCCTGTACAGGTTATTTCACCGGAAAGTAAACCAATGTATCACAGTGCTGCGGTTTTCGTCAGCAATTTTGTTGTCGCATTGGCACAGACGGGAATTGATCTGCTTAAAAGCTGCGGTTTTGACGGGCAAAGTGCGAATGCTGCACTGGGCCCTTTATTGACGGGCAATGTTCAAAATATTGTCAGACAGGGGACGGTACAAGCTTTGACAGGACCTGTGGAGCGGTGCGATGTGGAAACTGTGGCAAGAAATTTATCCGGTCTGAATAAAACCGACAGGCAGTTGTATATACTTCTATCACAAAAACTGCTTGCTGTCGCCAAACAAAAGAGACTGGATTTCAGCTATGCCGAAATGGAAAGGATGATGGAGAAGGCCAATGAAGAATACAGTACTTTCTTTTAGAGAAGCAAAACAGAAGAATAAAAAATTGACCATGCTGACGGCATATGACTATTCTACAGCCAAGCTTATGGATGAAGCCGGAATAAATGCCGTACTGGTGGGCGATTCACTGGGAATGGTAGTCCTGGGCTATAAGGATACGCTGCAGGTTACGATGGAAGATATGCTTTACCATACCAAAGCTGTGGCAAGAGGTGTACAGAATGCCCTGGTTGTAAGTGATATGCCCTTCATGTCTTATCAAACCTCCGTATATGACGCCGTATGCAATGCAGGCCGCCTCGTCAAGGAAGGACATGCCAATGCGGTAAAACTTGAAGGCGGCAGTGTGGTATGTCCGCAGATCAGGGCCATAGTGGAGGCAGCAATTCCCGTAATGGCACATATAGGCTTGACACCGCAGTCGGTAAACGCGTTCGGCGGCTTTAAGGTTCAGGGGAAGGACGTGGAGGCTGCCCGTAAGCTCATTGACGCGGCCAAAGCCGTAGAGGAGGCAGGAGCTTTTGCCGTAGTGCTGGAGTGTATTCCGGCAAGGCTGGCGGAAGTTATCTCAAAAAGCATTTCCATTCCTGCCATAGGAATTGGGGCCGGCAGCGGGTGTGACGGTCAGGTTCTGGTTTACCAGGATATGCTGGGGATGTTCAGCGACTTCACACCGAAGTTTGTAAGGCATTTTTCCGATGTCGGTGCACAAATGAAAAAGGCTTTTGAACTGTATATTTCCGAGGTTGAAAAAGGAGCTTTCCCGGCACCGGAACATTGTTTCGACATAGCAGATTCAATCATTGAAAAATTGTATTGAGGAGCAGCTGGGAAGGCAGCTATGAATAGAGTAAATTCAGTAGTTACGGAAGGGAAAGATTACGATGGAAATTGTAAAAACAATAGATGAAGTCCGCCAAACCATAAAAGCATGGAAGAAGGAGGGCCTCAATATAGGGTTTGTGCCTACTATGGGTTATCTGCATGAGGGGCACCAAAGCCTGATTAAAAGAGCCGCCGGTGAAAACGACCGCGTTGTTGTCAGTATATTTGTAAATCCCATGCAATTTGGTCCGGCAGAGGACTTCAACAGCTACCCGCGGGATTTGGAACATGACAGGGCCCTTTGCGAAGCAGCAGGTGCCCATCTGATATTCCACCCTGACGCGTCTGAAATGTATCAGCCCGACTTCTGTTCATTTGTGGATATGAACTCCCTGACACAGGGGCTTTGCGGCAGAAGCCGGCCGGGGCACTTCCGGGGTGTATGCACGGTGGTGAATAAATTATTCAACATTGTTGGTGCAGACAGGGCGTATTTCGGGCAGAAGGATGCTCAGCAGCTTGCGGTCATCAAGCGTATGGTTCGTGATCTGAACATGGATATTGAAATAATAGGCTGTCCTATTATCAGGGAAGACGACGGACTGGCCAAAAGCTCCCGCAACACTTATTTAAGTCCTCAGGAGCGGAATGCCGCATTGGTACTCAACAGGTCACTGGTCAAAGGCCGGGAGCTGCTTGAGCAAGGGGAACGAGGTGCCGGAAAAATTATTTCTGTTATAACCGGCAATATTAATAAGGAACATCTGGCGAGAATCGATTACATAGAGGTGGTGGATGCACTCTCTATGGAAAAGGCCGATACAATAGACAGGCCTGTATTGGTTGCATTGGCGGTATTTATAGGAAAGACCCGCCTTATAGACAATTTTGTATTCCGGCCGTAGTTACCAAAGTCAATTACGGTTCAAAGCCTTCGCCTTCCAGGCGAATTATGCTTTCAAGCTAATTTTGAACGCGGTTTGGGTTAAAAATTTATAGCATTCAGCAGCAGTATCAATTAATTTGACACAGGGAGGTTGGTATGAACATTACAATGCTAAAAAGCAAGATACATCGTGCAACTGTTGTGCAGGCCGAACTTTCATATGTAGGAAGCATCACGGTTGACGAGGAATTATTGGAAGCTGCCGGGATTTATGAGTACGAAAAGGTCCAGGTTGTTGATATAAATAATGGAAACCGCTTTGAAACATACTGTATTGCGGGAGAACGCGGTTCGGGAATGATTTGCCTGAACGGTGCGGCAGCGCGATGCGTTCAGGTTGGCGATCTGGTAATATTGATGGCGTATTGCACAATGGAGCCGGAAGAGGCAAAGAATCACAAGCCGGCAGTTGTTTTTGTGGATGATAAAAATAAGATACAGAAGATTACCAGTTATGAAAAGCACGGACAGCTGGCCATGTGAAAACAGGTACTGTTGCAAAAATAAAACAATTTAAATACATGTGAAAAGTGCGCCCGCACCTACTTCATAAATGGATTGCTCAAAAAGTCCATGCCTAAAATTTCAGGCATGGATTTTTTAATAGAGTTTCCCATTTATTGAAGTTGGTACTGGCGCACTATAATCAACAGTTATTCATGTATTAAATTTGTCTTATTTGAGATAGTCCCTGCAATGGCTTCAATACCTCCAATACCTATAGCTCAATAACTTTTGTTGCTATATTCCTGCGGAATTCAAGGTCATGCTCTACAAACAGAATTGTAGGCGTGTATTCCAGCAGCAGTTCTTCAATCTGTATTCGGGAAAGCACATCTATAAAATTCAAAGGTTCATCCCATATATGCAAATGAACTTTTTCACAAAGACTTCGGGCTATCAGAACTTTTTTCTTCTGTCCCCCGCTGAAATCAGACATGTCCTTTTCAAACTGAACTCTTGAAAAGTCAAGCTTTCTAAGAATAGCCTTAAAGAGACTTTCGTCAATATCATTTTCTCTGGCATAGCCTGTCAGATTCCCATTAAGGTGGGAGGTATCCTGGGAGACACTGGATATTTTCAGCTGGCTTGCACGTCTGAAAGTGCCTGTATAGGACATATCTTCCCCGCAAATAAGTTTGATGAGGCTGGATTTGCCCGAGCCGTTCCGGCCGCTCAGAGCCACTCTGTCCCCCTTCTCTATACTGAAACTCACTCCTTTGCAAGCCGCCTTTTCTCCATAGAAAATTGATACGTTATCAAGTTCTGCAAGCCGGCCGGAATGATATTCCAGCTGTGAAATTTTCAACTTCTCCGAGCTTTCAATATTTTTCAGAAGCCTGGACTTTTCTTCAATAGCTGACATTTGTCTTTCCTGTATTGATTTTGAACGACTCATCATTTTCTTGGATTTTGCGGCCTCATATGGCCTGCGGCCGGCACTTTTTTCCGTCTTTGCGGGATCAAAGCCTATTTTTCTGGCCTCAGCCTTGTCAGACCAGTCAGCAGTACGTTTTGCCGCAGAAGCCAGCCGTTGAATATCCTTTTTCAGCTTTTCATTTTCGGTAAGCTCAAAGTTGTCCTGCATTTCCTTGTTTGTCCACCACGAGGAAAAATTGCCCTTTTGTATTTCTATATTTGCTTTATTGATTGACAGGATGTGATCTACGCAGTTGTCGAGAAAAGCTCTGTCATGTGAAACCAGTATGAATCCGTGTTTGGATTTCAGGTAGTCGCTGACAATTTGTCTTGCATTCATATCCAGATGGTTTGTTGGCTCGTCAATCAGCAGAAAACTGTTTTCCTTGAGGAACAGGGCTGCCAGCAGTACTTTTGTCTGCTCCCCGTTTGAAAGGGTGCTGAACGGGCGGTACAAAACATCATCTGAGACTTCCAGCAGGGAAAGTTCACGCATAACTTCCCAGTGAACGTAATCAGGACATATCTCCTCAATCACATCAATAGTATGGATTTCCTTGTTTTTTACTCCAAAAGGAAAGTATTCAAAGTTTACCTTTGCGGAAATTTTACCGCTGTATTCATATTTGCCAAGCAGCAAATTGAGGAAAGTAGTTTTCCCCCTGCCGTTCCTGCCGGTGAAACCCAATTTCCAATCTGTATCTATTTGAAAGCTCACATTTTCAAATATGTTATCATAACTGCCGTCATAGGCAAAAGTCAGGTTTGTAACATTTATTATAGACATAAAAATCCTCCTCCTGCACCTATATACAAGTATGCCTGATTCTTAAAATGAAATATAAAAGCTGCAAGAAAGTAAATTCTTGCAGCTCAAAATACAACACAACCAGGCCTAGTGAGGCGGGACGGGGATATATCGTTGAGTGATAAGAATCTGGTAACTTTCTTGCACAACGCAATAAAAACAAGCGCACTTCAAATTGCCTTGTCGTTATCGGCATTAAATCAGCAAGAAAAATTACTTCATCTTTTCAACTCCAATCGTTAGTTTGTAAAAATAATATAACATATCAGATTTTTAAATTCAATATACAAAACATAGAAGTTTTTACATATATGTTTAAGTGCAAAGTTGGATTGGTATAATGATAATACAATATTAAAAGCTGAAAAACCTTTGACAAATTGAAAGGAGAATCTTATGCGGAAAATAGTTCCTCATTTATGGTACGACAAAGAGGCTAAGGAGGCAGCCTTGTTTTATATAAGCTTGTTTGAGCAGTCCAAATTGTTAAATGTGACAATCCTAGAAGACACACCTTCCGGAGATTCCGAAATCGTGGATTTTGAGTTGGCCGGGCAGCGGTTTTCTGCCATAAGTGCAGGGCCTTATTTCAGGTTCAATCCGTCAATTTCACTTATGGTAGCTTGTGATTCGGTAGAAGAAGTAAATGCCAAATGGAAGGCATTGTCGGAGGGCGGCTCTGAATTGATGCCGCTTGGAGAATACCCTTTCAGCAGGTGGTACGGCTGGGTTCAGGACAGGTATGGCTTATCCTGGCAGTTAATGTATATGGATAATATACAAAACGTTCAAAAAATAACACCGAATATGCTTTTTTCAAATGAAGTCTGCGGAAAAGCCGAAGAGGCTGTAAACTACTATGCCGGCATATTTGAGGACTCTGAAACTGGAGTGGTCAGCAGATATGGAGAAGGCGAGGCGGCAGCACCGAACGCCAAAGTTAATTATGCAGCCTTCAAACTGGGCGGCTTTAGTTTTTCGGCAATGGACAATGCTTTTGATGCCGACTTTAGCTTTAATGAGGCATTTTCACTTATGGTTTATTGCAGGGATCAAAAAGAAATTGATTATTTCTGGGATAGTCTGTCTGCTGTTCCCGAAGCCGAACAGTGCGGCTGGTTAAAGGACCGGTTTGGAGTCTCATGGCAGATTGTGCCTGAATCCATGGACAACATTTTATTCAACGGATCAAAGGCTGAAATCAGGAGAGTAACAGAGGCATTCCTTAAAATGAAGAAATTTGACCTGGAGGTTTTGGAAAAAGCCCGGAAGGGAGATTGAAGGAGTGTGCCGAATTTATTCTGGTATATTTGTATCGCTGTTGCAAATGTGGCAATTACCGCAATAAGTATATTTTTGAAAAGAAATACTTATAAGGTTTCCACACTTATTGTTTTTTATCTTTTTGCGGCTGGCACTGCTTGGGTGGGCGAGTTTATAATACTTGGCCTGTTTAATTCATACGCCTATAAGACAGGATTTTTTAACGACCCCTGGGCCCAGAATTTACTGGGACACCTTCTTCTTAACACTACGGTTTATCCTGCAGTTGCGGTTGTAATGGCGGCTTTTTCACTCCGCTTCGGATGGATATCGACAGTTACGGTTTTCTTTTTGGCAATAGAATATTTGTTTGTTAAACAGGGTTTATATGAACACTATTGGTGGAGATATCACATGACTGCAATTACAGCGGTTGTATTTCTGGCAATTGCCAAACAATGGTTTGATAAATTGATTTTGAAACAATACGGAGCAATACGGACGATGACCTTTTACTTCGTTGCAATGCTCATGATACACACTCCTGCCCCGGTTCTTCTGCTTACGGGTAAATTGCACTACCGGCTTGGTTTTGTAGACAATTATTTCAAGGACTTATATTTATCCAGTACGATAATCATATTTTTTTATCATTTGTTTGAAGCTGTTTTATTAGTGGTTTTCACATGTGTTCTAAAAAAGTGGTATTGGAAAATGGTACCTTTCGTAATTTCCATAACAGTTCAAAGTTTATTTGTAAAAATGAATGTTCTGGTTTTCAGTGAAGGTTGGGGACTATTCCATACACTTGTTATTTATGAATTATTTATTGCAGCTTTTATCCTGGTGGAAAAATATACCTTGGTCCCCTCTGGCCGTTATAGCCGCAAATTGTATAATACCACCCGGTAATAATATCAGTTTGCGGTGATTGATTTTCAAATTTACGCACAAATTGACACAGACATATGTCTCATGTTAACATGAATTTGTGACCAGGTATTGGAATCCCTGCCGTGTAAATATTAACTTTATATTAAATACGACGAGGCGTACAGCTGTTCCTCTGAGTTATTATACCGGAAGGAGTGTTTCATATACTTAATTTGAAGCATTGTTTCTCATTCTCAACTTCTACGTTGAGGTTTAAAATAATTTTCGGATTCGTACTTATAACCGTACCTCTTTTGCTGATCCTAATATGCAACAACTGGTATGCCATGAAGGTGGTATGCGATCAGGTCGCAGCCTCCAATAAAAGTATCGTGCAGATACACAGCAACCAGGTTGACAACGAACTGAAGGATATGGAGAAATATCTCCACAGCATGGCTTTTCAGGATCCCAACATTATATATATAGGATCAAATCCAACCAGCACCATAGAGGATTATGTATCCAATGTAAATCTGTCAAATAAATTTCAGAAAGATGTTTTTGAATATAGTTATGCCAATGCCATATTTTTATATAAGCCTAATTCAAAGGAACTTATTATGGCTCCTCAGCAGCAGGGGGATTATGATGAAATTGCTGCAAGACTGGGTGATATTCTTAAGGATCCCGGTACTTGCAAGCAGCTTGTGAACAGCTGGCAGCAATTTGATCTGAAGGGACAGAAATTTCTGCTTAAATTGACTGATACGGGTTATGAAACATATATCGGAGTATGGGTAAACCTGGATGATTTGCTTAAGCCCATACGCTTTCTGGAATTCAGTGATAATTCACAGGTAATGTTCGCCTCTTCAAAAGGTGAGGTGCTTACAAAAAATACAACTGTACACCCGTCAAAAACCTTTAGTCCGGATTTGCTTCAGAAGGCTTTGACCGATAGTTCAAAACCTTATACAATACTAAAAAGCCAAAACGACGGTGCCGATTCGATGATTGTAGACATTCACTCGGATGTTTCAGATCTTTATTTAGTGGTCGTGCTTCCTGTAAATGCTCTGCTAGAAAAGCTGACAGTCTTTCAGAGTGTGGTTTATGTGACTCCGTTCGCTGCTGCTGTTTTTTTAGCTATTTTTCTGTTCTATCTTCAAAAGGAGATTGCTTCACCTGTAAAGAAACTGCTGAGAGGAATGGGTAAAATTCAAGCCGGGGATCTTACTGCGCGAATAGAGCCATCAAGATTGTCAGAATTCAACTCCATAAACAACGCCTTCAATAATATGGCCCATGAGGTCCAGTATCTCAAGAACGGTATTTATGAAGAACAGCTCAGGGTACAAAAGGCAGAGATGAAAGAACTGCAGGCGCAGATCTATCCGCATTTCTTCGCCAATTGCCTTAATCTGGTGTATTCACTGGCGCAGGTCAAGGATACCGAGCTGGTCAAGCAGCTTACTCTGCATATGGTCCGTTACTTGAGATTCATGATGCGTACAAACCGTACTCTTGTTACATTAACCGAGGAGCTGGAACATATAAGTAATTATCTGAGTATTCAGAAAATACGGTTTCCCAAAGCCTTTGACTATAGTATAAAGATTGAAGAGGAACTGGGACCGGTACCGGTTCCGGCGTTTATCCTGCAGCCTTTTGTAGAAAACTCAATGGAGCATGGTTTTTGCTACAGGGAGGATCTGCCGTTTAATATCAAGGTTGAAGCAAGGTTGAATTCCGATAGTAACGGGAAATATATCTCGATCAGGATTGAAGATAACGGAAAGGGTTTTCCGCCGGAAATAATATCGGAACTTCAAACAGAAGACTATTTTAATAAAGGGTTTGACAAGCATATAGGTATATGGAATGTTCACCGCCGCTGTCAATTGTATTACCATTCGGAGGTCAAAATCTCCTTCTTTAATAATACCAATGGCGGAGCGGTTGTTGAGATGGCATTGCCGGTATCGGAAACGGCATCAGGGAGGGATCAGTATGTTTAGTGTTTTAGTCGTGGATGATGAAATTTATGCTGTAAAAGGTATTGTTGACGGTATTGACTGGAATAAGCTGGGCGTTTCAGAGGTATTTGAGGCCTATCACGCCAGGGAGGCCAAAGCAATACTTGAAAGTAAACCGGTTGATTTAATTATTTGTGATATAAATATGCCCGAGGAAAACGGGCTTGAACTTTTAGAGTGGGCCAAAGAACAGTTTCCGGAGCTCGAAGCGGTATTTCTGACCTGTCATACCGATTTCAATTATGTCCGTAAAGCGCTCCAGCTGGGAAGCTGTGACTATTTGTTAAAGCCGGTCATTTATGAAGAAATGGAGGAGGTCCTCCGCAAAAATTTCGACAGGCTGATAAAAGAACGAACCAACCAGGAAAGCATGGAAAGCTTCAAGAGATATTATAATATCGAGGAACAGTGGAAAAGTCTGCTTGGAAATGATGGCAGTGAAGAAGCCGGTGAATTGATAAATCAGACCATGGACTGGATTTACGGCAGGAACGATAACAAAGGGACTCTAATAAAAGTCTATCAAAGTATTTTGCAGACGGCAGTTTTTGTGCTGAAGAAAAAAGGTATGTCGCTGGATAACTTAAACAGCCTTGAACTGAGCATGGACGGGCATGAAATTACATGCAGCGATGAGCAGTTCAGGCAATGGCTGGACAATATCATAAAGGTTGTGTGTACAAACACCGGAGACAGCGGGAACCGGATCCGGAAAAACAGTATTGTCCATGAATTGCAGAGATATATACAGCAGAATCTCAACAGGAAGCTGACCCGTGAGGAGTTGTCGGAATACGTGCATTTGAACGAGTCATACCTTTCCAGGCTGTTTCATAAGGAAACAGGTATGTCACTGTCGGATTATATTTTGCAGGAGCGTATGAAATTGGCGAAAGTACTTATATCAGAGTCGGATATGCCTATATATGGCATAGCAAATCAGCTTTGCTACGACAATTTCTCCTATTTTGCAAAAATGTTCAAGAAGGTTTATAACCTTACACCGCAGGAATTCAGAAAAAAATACTTCAGTCAAACTGTATAACCCCAGAGTTGAATTCAAATTAAACCGCACAATGAGTTGATTTACTTACTGTGAAGGGAGCTGTTGCACAATGAATAAATTTTATTCATCCGGGCAGCAGTTTCTTTTTTTAACTTTAAAGGGTAAAAGGAGATGTCTCAAATGAGACAATTGTAAATAATGGAATACTGAAGTTAACCTGTTGTGCTAATTGGAATTTTGTTTTTGCTTTACAGATAGATTAAATCAGAATCAACTGGTACGCTAGTACAACTTCATGAAATTAGATGCACAATTAAAAACAATTGCGGTAAATTGTCGACGAAGGTAAAGTGGTTTTGCCGGCAAAGCAACAGGACGTTGCTTTGAGCTTCAAATCGAGACAGGAGGTCGAGTTTGAGCGACGGCAAAACCGCTTTAAATGAGGCGATACAATTTTCGTAATTGTTTTGG